>JAHEFC010000542.1 GCA_024640385.1 Sphingobacteriales bacterium | reverse complement strand
CTTTGAGGATATCATTCTGAATGGTGCCGTTGATCTTTTTAAGGTCTGCCCCCTGTTCTTTCGCCAATGCAACATAGAAAGCAAGCAGTATGAATCCCGTTGCATTAATGGTCATGGAAGTGGATACATCTTCCAGTTTGATATCCCGGAACAGAATGCGCATATCGTCCAGCGAATCAATGGCAACGCCCACTTTACCCACTTCTCCATCTGCAAGCGGATGGTCACTATCGTACCCGATCTGCGTGGGAAGATCAAAAGCCACACTGAGTCCCATTACTCCCTGTGAGAGCAGGTAGCGGTAACGTTTGTTGCTTTCTTCTGCAGTTGAAAATCCGGCATACTGACGCATGGTCCACAGCTTACCACGATACATGTCTGACTGCACTCCCCGGGTATATGGAAACTGGCCAGGCAGTTCGTTGATCCCTGAAACATCTGCATCGGTATAAACAGGTTTTATTTCAATGCCCGAGTCTGTCAATTTCTTGTCCATGTTATCACTTTAAAGCATAATTCATCGTTCAGATCCCGGTATCATATCCGGAACCTGATCTCCCTGGCTACTAATGCAAAGGTAGCTCAGAGCAGTTTCCTGGCTTCGAAATTCAAAGCTTCGAGCACAACAGGGTGTAGTGATACTTTAGGGTCGGAGTTGATCAATTCAATGATCCTCATGCTGAGGTCGGCTCCTCTTGCATCTGCAGGTAAGGTTTGTGCCACCTGGTTGATGATGAAAATATTCTGTTCTTTCAGGTTGGTCACTGCCTGCCAGGCCTGGGGAGCTACATAGATCTGCTGACTGAGATTATAATCGAATTCTGTCTTGATCTGGTCTACCAGCACAGCCTGCATGGTGCGGATATCCAGGTCGCCGGGTGGAACCCTGGTGATCAGGCTGGGCAGGGCGATTCTTTCGGTGAGCAATACAAGCCTTTCGTAGGCCTGCAACCTTAAATTAAGGCTATTATTCATTACCGGCTGCTGAGGTTTACCCAGTGATCTTTTTTCTTTATACCAGTAGATGAGATAAAGTGCCACAACAAGGATCACGGCAATAATGCCGCCATACAGTACAAGTTTCTCGTTAGTCATAGAATGGGTTGTTAAACAAAAATAAGCCTTATCGAAGCTTCTTGTTTTTTGTTTTAAATTTGCTTTTATGGATAACGTAATTTCAACACCTGTAGTGTTCACTGCCAATGCAATACATGAACTCAGGAAGCTGATGGCTGAAGATGGATTCGACCAGGGCCAGGTGCTCAGGGTGGGCGTCAAGGGGGGAGGCTGTTCAGGAATGAGCTATATCCTGGCTTTTGATGAAGCCCAGCCTGACGACGAACATTTCACCATCGAAGGCATACCCTGTGTGATGAAACCCGCCCATGGCCTTTACCTGATGGGTATGGAGATCGACTGGCCTACCGGACTCGAAGCCAGGGGCTTTGTTTTCACCAATCCCAATGCGTCTAAGACCTGTGGGTGTGGAAGTAGTTTCGCGGTTTAAGTCAAAACTCAAAAGTAAAAAGTAAAAAAAAAGGGGCGATCTATTGATCAGCCCCTTTTTATATTGAAGTCAATTTTTGACTTTTTACTTTCCTTACGCCTTCGCCGCCTCAGTCTTCTTCTTCACTACTTTCTTTGCTTCATCTGCCTTAGTTCCAAGGGGCCTGTCTTTTGCCAGGTCAACCAGGATCGGAGCCGCTACGAATATGGAAGAGTAAGTACCTGTGATCACACCGATCAGCATCGCAAACGCGAAACCACGGGTAACCTCACCGCCAAAGATGAAGAGGATCAGCAGGGTCAGGAACACCGTCAGCGATGTCATGATGGTACGGCTCAGGGTTTCATTGATCGATCTGTTAACGATCTCTGTTCTTGAAGCGCCAGTCATAATATGGCTGTTCTCACGGATCCTGTCGAATACGATCACCGTATCGTTCATGGAGAAACCGATCACCGTTAATATCGCCGCAATGAAATGCTGGTCGATCTCAAGCGGGAAGGGAACAATGCCTTTCAGGAAAGAGAATACGATGATGGTCACCAGTACGTCATGCAACAACGCCACAATAGTACCGGTTGAATACCTCCAGTCGCGGAATCGAAGCAGTATATACAAAAAGATCACAAAGATCGCGAATATTGTTGCCTTGATGGCGCCCTTCTTCAGGTCATCAGAAATAGACGGCAATACAGATTGAGAGCTTTGTTTATAATTCTTCTTAAAATCAAAATAAGAAGTGTTGGCAGGAAGTTTTGACTTCAGCCCTGTATAAAGAGCCATCTCAACAATTGAGTCGGCTGACTTGCTGTTGTTGTCGATCAGGTAAGATGTAGTGATGTTAAGTGTTTTATTGTCACCAACGGTTTTAATGATGGGGAACTCACCAAACACTTTCTGCAGGTCATCCCTGACATCATCATTCTTCATAGCCTGGTCAAAACGAATGGTATAGCTACGTCCGCCTTTATATTCAACACCCTGGTCAAAGCCATTGAAC
>JAHEFC010000541.1 GCA_024640385.1 Sphingobacteriales bacterium | reverse complement strand
CACCAATATCCTCCGGAGGTATATCATGCTGAGTTTTACTTACAGCTTATCCAAGTCAGGTTTAAGCAGCGGGAATGGTGGAGGAAATATCCGCATCATTCGGTAGACCGGACTCGTGTGCAAAACGGTTAGTATGCAAACCGGCTAATGCATTGGATAAGCATGAAAGAGCCAACTCCCTAGTATCATATGATAAGGTTCTAAATCCAAATTGCAAAGTACGCATGCAGGCATGGCCATGACCCAGGGATTCACTGATCAAAAAGCTCGTCACCTATTTTCAAAAGGCCATTGTCCCTGAAATCAATGAGTGTTCCCTTTCTGGTTCTGACATCACCCTTGATGTCAACAGTTTTATTCGTTCCCAGGTCAGTGACCCTGATGCCAACTTCCTGTTTGTCTTCTGCAGCGAAATAATTCTGATACAACACATATTGATGGCCCTTGTTAGTGAAATACAAGTAATTCAGATCCATGGCTTCATTGGCCTTGCCTCCACCCCTGAGATAATAAGAATAAGTAAATCTTTCCCAGCTATGCTTTTCTGTGCCGGGATATTCAAGTTCAACTTTGTCCCTTGAGCCGAACCTGTAGGAAATATATTTGTCATTCCGATCTTTTACCAAAAACACCTGCTTTCCACCTTTAACTTGGAAGGATAAAATAATCTGTTCGTTTGGCTTCAAAAAGTACTGCCCATAACAAGTAGATGAAATAAAAACCGCAAACAAAATAAAAAGCATTCTCATTGGTCCATTTCTATTTTCAAACAGGCAGCCAGTCACGCATAACTAACCCGTTTATCTGATGCACACCCCGGCTAACTCACTCCCCGGCCAGCACACTAAAAAAATAGCGGGCCAAAATTTTCACAAGAAGGCTTTAACTGAACAGGTATTCAACATCTTCCCTGCTCAATGACTTCACGAAGGTGGCGTCATCTGCGATCAGGTCTTTTGCAAGCGACCGCTTCTTTTCCTGCAACTGGAGAATTTTATCTTCAATGGTATCCTTACAGATCATGCGGTAGGCAAAAATATTCTTGGTCTGACCGATACGGTGGGTTCGGTCAATGGCCTGTTGTTCCACGGCCGGGTTCCACCAGGGATCAACGATATATACATAGTCAGCTGCTGTCAGGTTAAGACCTACACCACCGGCCTTTAATGATATCAGGAACACGCGTACTTCGTCATTGTCCTGGAAACTGCGTATCGCTTTCTCACGGTCTTGCGCAGAAGTACTGCCATCAAAATATTCATATGGTACATTCAGTTCTTCAAGTTTAGCCCTGATCAACGCCAGCATTCCCAGGAACTGGGAAAATATAAGTGCCTTGTGATTCCCGATATTCTCTGTGATCTCACGGCCCAGCTCTTCCAGTTTAATGGAAACATTCGGATACTTGTCAACATCGTTCATGATATAGGGAGAATCGCAGATCTGCCTCAGCTTCATCAAACCCTGCAAGATGGTCAGTTGCGATCTCTCGATACCCTGCTCACTGATCACTCCCATGATCTTATTCCGATAGTCGTTTCGGAATGCATCGTAGATCTTACGCTGTTCATCTTCCATTTCGCAGAACAGGATGGTCTCGGTTTTATCGGGAAGGTCTTTGGCCACCTGCTCTTTGGTGCGGCGCAGGATGAATGGATATAGAAGTTTCTTGAGATGATCTTTTTGCTCCGGCTCCCCGAACTTATCGATGGGAGTGGCAAATTCATTACGGAAGAACTCCACACTACCCAGCATGCCGGGATTGAGGAAGTTCATCTGTGCATAAATATCGAATGTGTTATTCTGAAGCGGTGTACCACTGAGGCAGAGCCTGTTCTTGGAACGCAATAATGAAGCGGCCTTGGTCACTTTGCTGTGCGGATTCTTGATCGCCTGTGATTCGTCCAGTATTACAAAGTCAAATTCAATATCCACCAGTAGTTTTATATCACTCCTTAAGGTACCATAGGTAGTGATGATCACGTCCACTTCGGAGAATGTTTTTTTATCCCTGCTCCTGTCGCCACCATGATGAATGATGTATTTCAGCTCGGGCGTGAATTTTCTGATTTCATTCTCCCAGTTGAACATCAGGGTGGTAGGACAAACCACCAGGCCCTGCATTTTACCTTGTTTTTCTTTAAGAAACTGGATGAAAGACAGGGCCTGTACCGTTTTACCCAAACCCATGTCATCTGCCAATATCCCGCCCCAACCCACTTCACTGAGGTAGTTGAGCCAGTGATAACCTGCCACCTGGTAAGGACGCAGAATATGTTCCAGTTCTTTCGGAGGATCAACTTCCTTGATCCTGTTGAAGCTACGCAGTCTTTCGTACCGTTCTTCCAGCTCTATCGCCACTTCTTCTTCGTTGCGCTGATCAAAGAGCTCATCAATGATGCTGAGATGATATTTAGACAACCGCAGATCATGGTTCTTTCCCTCACCCACACGGAATAACAATGAATATTTCTTCAACCACTCCTCCGGTAAAATACCCAGGGTGCCA
>JAHEFC010000540.1 GCA_024640385.1 Sphingobacteriales bacterium | reverse complement strand
CAAGACCTGTTGCAAAAAGGTTTCCGCTTCTCAGGTCCTCTTCTTCCTGGTTATTGTCTCCTTTCTTTGCATGTTTGCGGTCTACTATTCCCCTGATCGCACCGCCGATGAAGATGGGCAGGGTGGTTGATAAAGGAAGATAGATGCCAATGGCGAAGCTCAATGCCTTGATGCCGCACAATTCCATCACGAAAGCAATGGCAACACCCACCAGCACAAATTGCCAGTCGAGATTGAACGAGAGGATGCCCTTGATCAGTGTAGCCATCAGGGTTGCCTGGGGTGCCGAATATTTTTCAGTACCGATGGCGTGATGGATACCCTGGGATAGCATTTCCTGGGTTGGTGTATCAAGCACTTTAACGGTGAGACCTATGGCCAGTGATGAAACTATTGCGCCAATGAATAGCGCCAGCTGCTGATTGCGCGGGGTGGCACCAACAATGAAACCGGTTTTCAGATCCTGTGAAGTAGCGCCGGCATTGGCAGCCGCTATGCAGATCATTCCGCCAACCACCAGGGCCATGGGTTCATAAACCTTCCCTGTCCAGCCCACGGCAATGAAAACCAGGCAGGTTCCCATAATGGTAGCTATGGTCATGCCCGAAATGGGATTATTGGAAGACCCGATCAGGCCAACAATTCGCGATGAAACGGTAACAAAGAATGCCCCGAAAATAACTACCAACACCCCCAGCAATAATTTGCTAAGCACAGAGTCTCCAGGCACTGAAGGCAGAATGGTCATCAGCAAAATGAGAACAACACTGCCAATGCCAACTACTTTGATCGACAGGTCCCGTTCTGTTCTTGCAACAACGGTTGTTTCAGCACCGCCTTTCAGTGATCCTAAACTTCCTTTGAAAGAAGAGACGATGGTGGGTATGGTTTTGAATAAAGTGATGAAACCTCCTGCAGCAACGGCACCTGCACCGATCTGCCTTACATAAGCCCGGTATATCGCAACAGCATAGTCGTTGAATGTATGCGTGGCGGGATCCCAGCCGCCCGGTCCGCCTGATGTGGCAATATCTTTCAGGTAACCCAGCTTGATCAGTTGCGTCGCTATTACGTCAGAAGGAACCAGTGATGCAAGGAGTGGATTGAAAACAAACCATGTGAGCACAGATCCGGCAACAAGTACGCCTGCGATCTTGGGACCAATGATATAGCCTACGCCCAGGTATTCAGGAGTGATCTCACCACTGATCTTGGCAGAAGGGAAAAATTTGTTGGCCTGCTTTGTCATGTACTCAGGTGTTTCTGCGATCACATGGAGGATCTTTTGCAGGAATGCATAGGCAGCGGCCACGCCAACGCCCAGGAACGCAACCCGGGCAAAATTCCCACCTTTTTCACCGGCCTTCAGCACCGATGCACAGGCAGTTCCTTCAGGGTATGGTAGTGAGTCGTGTTCTTTTACGATCAGGGCTTTTCGCAACGGGATCATCATCAGGGTTCCCAGTATTCCTCCGAAAATGGCCAGGGTGAGAATAGTGAAATAATTGAAATAATCTGCGCTTCCAGATTCGCTGAGGAACAGGAATCCGGGTAAGGTAAATACAACACCGGCTGCGATGCTTTCACCTGCCGAGCCCGTGGTTTGTATGATGTTGTTTTCGAGTATGGTTGTACGTAAGAAAAGTTTGCTGAGCGCGATCGACATCACTGCAATGGGAATGGAGGCTGATACGGTGAGACCTGCTTTTAATGCAAGATAGACTGTAGCAGCACCGAATATGATTCCGAAAGCAGAACCCACCAGAACAGATTTGATGGTGAATTCCTTCATGTTTGTTTCCGGCGAAACAAAAGGGACAAATTTCTTTTCTGACATGTAAAGCAGTTTTGGTAGCCGGAAGATAAATAAAATTAGAGAGGAAGAGAGTCAGAATGACGGAGAGGCAAAGAAAAAGTATTCAAAGTCATCGTCTACTTGAATTCCTCTTTCTTTGCCTCTCTGCCTCTCATTCTCTCTGACTCTCTACTTCATGCCATGCATCATTTTCAACAGCCATTTATTCAAAAAGAATAGAATAATGGATGCCAGGCCCGCCATGATCACAAACAGGATAAAGAAATCGTACAGGTTATTGATCTGGTAACCGAATATCGAATTGAACTGGTAGGGTATTTCAAGCTCTTTGAGTTTGGAGATCTGTTCGGTGGTAGCGGTAGTCGTCCCGCTTAGTATGGAAGGCAGGTCTATGCCTGATTCGCCAGCCCTTTTAAATTCAGCAGGTCCGGGAGGATATAAAGCACTGAGCTTGCCTGCCACTACGTTGGCGGCTGCATTGGCCATGAACCATACCGCCATCAACAGGGATGCAAACCTCAGGGGAGCCAGTTTGTTCACCAGTGAAAGGCCGATGGGTGAGAGGCAAAGTTCGCCCCAGGTGTGGAGAGCATACATGCCCGTAAGCCAAATCATGCTGACCTTCACATTCGGTGCCACATCCTTCACGCCAAGCGCTATCCATGCATAGCCCACAGCCAGAAGAAACAGGCCTA
>JAHEFC010000539.1 GCA_024640385.1 Sphingobacteriales bacterium | reverse complement strand
TAACGGTCTGCTGTCAATATAGCTGCCGGCACTTCCACTGGTTTTACTTCAGGACCCCGGGGTATAGAGCCGAAATATTTTTCTGCAAGTTTTACCACATCGGCCGACTTTACATCACCACCAATAGTGAGTGTAGCATTGTTTGGTCCGTACCAGCGAAGGAAGAAATTCTTAAGATCATTTACATCAACCCGGTTAAGATCTTCCACATACCCTATGGTAAGCCAGGAATAGGGGTGACCATAGGGGTAAAGATTTCGTGAGCCGATTTCGCCAGCCAATCCATAAGGGCGGTTATCATAGTTCTGTCCTCTTTCATTTTTTACAGTAGAACGCTGTATCTCAAATTTTTTCTGCGTTACCGCATCCAGCAGAAAGCCCATCCGATCTGCTTCGAGCCAGAGCATTTTTTCGAGTTGGTTGCTTGGAACTGTTTCATAATAGTTTGTACGATCACGATTAGTGCTTCCATTCAGGGTGCCACCGGCTCCTGAAACTAATTTAAAATGTTGCTCGTCGGCCACGTGATCACTACCCTGGAACATCATATGTTCAAAGAAGTGAGCAAAGCCTGATTTTCCGATCTCTTCGCGGGCCGACCCTACGTGATAGGTCACATCCACATGCACGAGAGGATCGCTGTGATCTTCATGTACCACCAGGGTGAGTCCGTTTGAAAGGACATATTTTTCATAAGGGATCACCAGTTCAGAACCCGTGCGGGTCACTTTTTCAACCAGCTTTGTCTGAGCCTTCACCAAAATGGTGAGGAACAGGAAGCAAGCCAGGAATAACCATTGTCTTTTCATGTTGTGCATATTTGATTGAGCTAATAATTCAGAGGAGCGGAAAATTACTGAAATATACCATTGGCTGCCTACCATTTATCCAAATTGAAGAAACTCTTGCCGGTTTGTGGAAGCAAGGGTTAATTTTGTGGTCTAAAACCTACATAATGGCAAACCAGATCAACAATCACGAGATCGATTATCATATATACGGCGAAGAACTTCAGTTTGTTGAAGTAGAACTGGACCCTCAGGAAACCGCCATCGCTGAAAGCGGTGCCATGATGATGATGGAAGAGGGTATTGAAATGCAGACCATTTTTGGTGACGGATCTGTTCAGCAAAACTCAGGTTTTCTTGGAAAACTGATTAGTGCAGGGAAAAGATTACTTACCGGGGAAAGCCTGTTCATGACCGCTTTTACAAATAGGGGTCAGGGTAAGAAAAAAGTAAGTTTTGCGGCTCCTTATACCGGAAAGATCATTCCAATCGACCTGCTTCAATTGGGAGGCACCATCATTGCGCAAAAAGATGCTTTTCTCTGCGCCGCAAAAGGAGTGAGTGTAGGAATTCATTTTCAGCGCAAGCTTGGGGTAGGCATATTTGGCGGAGAAGGATTCATTATGGAAAAAATTGAAGGTGATGGGATGGCCTTTTTACATGCAGGCGGATATATCATTGAAAAAAATCTGGTGCCCGGTGAAGTATTAATGGTTGATACGGGATGCCTCGTAGCCTATACACCCGGAGTTCAGTTTGATATTGAATTTGTAAAAGGCATCAAGAATTTAATGTTCGGTGGAGAAGGTTTATTCTTTGCCCGTTTGCAGGGACCTGGAAAAGTTTGGATACAATCATTGCCCATCAGCCGGCTGGCCTCACGTATTGTTGCTTATGGCACTTATCATCGTAAGGAAGAAGGATCAGTGTTGGGAGGATTGGGAAATTTGCTTGACGGAAGAGAATAGGATATACAGGTTGAGCTGTTGAGGGGTTGAGTGCCTTCGGCAGAGGTTGAGCGACCAACTAAATTATTTTGAGTTTTCACTCAACAGCTCAACCTCTCAACAGCTCAACAGCTCAACCTCTCAACAGCTCAACCTCTCAACCCCTCAACCCCTCAACCTCTCAACCTCTCAACTTTTCCTCAACAATATTTTCTTCTGCGAAAAATTAAAAGCGGCATCAAGCATGGCAATCAACTTAGGCCAATCCTCTTTTTTGACAAGTCCCTGCTTGTAGATCTTTTTTTCCAGTAATGTCAGTACATTATTTTCCAGGCTGGCCTGCACGGTAAACTGACCGGCTTCATTTTCCAGGTTGGTATTGAGATTCTGCAGACCTACCAGTTTATATCCTTCCGGAATAGTAAAACTGATGACATTGCGTAAACTGCGGGGATAACCCAGATCGGCATCTGCTTCTCTTTTCTTTTCATCCTGCGGAATGAATAATTGATCACCGATCAGGCCCGGTACGGAGACCAGCAGGTCAGTGCCCGCAACTTTCACCATATCTGTCAATTCGAATTTATTAGTGTAGATCAATTCCTGTTTACGCCAGCTGCGGCCATCTGCATTCAGTGTGAACTCCAGGTAATTGCTGATATTATCAAAATCATTTTCCATCCATGCTTTCATATACTCCAGCTTTCTGGTCTTATCCTCTTTTTTTCTCTCTCTTAATTTTTCTTCATATTTATCAAGTACGTCGCCTTTCATAGA
>JAHEFC010000538.1 GCA_024640385.1 Sphingobacteriales bacterium | reverse complement strand
TGCTCTACTTCGCGATTTGGGCAGCAAAGATAGGACTTTTTCCTTTCATGAGAAATAAATTTCAAAAAGAGAGTCAGAGAGTCAAAAAGCCAGAGAGTCAGATTTTTAAATTGTCTGACTCTCTGGCTCTTTGTCGTTCTGGCTACTCCCTCACCATCTTCACACTGCTCGACCCGCTGGTCTTGACCTCACGCACCGTCCCGGTTCCTTTATAATGTACATCGCTGGCACCGGAGGCACTGACATACAACTCTTTCATAACTGTCACATTGATATCACTGGATCCGGATGCATGGGCCTTGCAGACATCCGTATTCAGGTCAAAGGCCTTCATATCACTGGCCCCGGAAAGATCCACGTCCACCAGCCCCGCACGCCCGCTCAACTTGCTGTCCGAACTGCCACTCTGGTCCAATTTCAGTTCATTCACATCCACTGCCCCGCTGAAATCACTTGATCCGTTGATATGTATTTCCAGCTTATCTGCTTTCACGATCCCATTCACGTACACATCCGAAGAACCGCTGGCACTGATCCTGTTCAGCTGTTTGAAAGACACATAGGCTTTCAGCCGCATGTCTGACCGGATGGAAAAATTCTTATTGTTAAAGAATATTTCCAGCTTATTACCCACCACCCTGGTCACGATCTTATCCCGGTACTGTTCCTCCTTGGCACTCACCACCACCACTTCTTTATCGTCAGGCGACAAATAAAGGTCAATACTTCCCGATACCGAGATCTCTGTAAAGGAAGAACCGATATTCCTGACCTGGGCATTCTTATCATTCACCATCACCTTTTCCTGTGCAACCGCAAATACCGGTACCAACAGGAAAGCCAGCAACCATTTTGTTATCGATTTCATTTTATCTTTTTTATGATAATTATATTTTCTTGATCCTTCCCGATCCGGAAGTGGAAGAATTCACCAGGTTGCCGCTACCGCCGTACCTGATATTCCCTGAGCCGCTGATGGTGGCCGAAAGCTCTTTATTCACTGTTAGTTCCGCATTCCCAGAGCCACTCATGTTCACTTCACAAATATCAGTATTTAGCCCCGGCGCATTGATGTTCCCAGAACCCGAGCAGGAAAACTCAGCTTTGGATGCCGTTCCTGAGAGTTTGATATTGGAAGAACCGCTTGCCCTTACTTCAAGTTCATCGGTTTGAATATCGCCATAAATATTGCCCGAACCAGACACTTCAAAACTCAGTTCAGGGCTTTTCAGCGTGCCTTCTATATGGATGTTCCCGGAACCGGATTGGGCCAGAAAATCCAGCTGCTCGGCAGAAACATAGGCTTTGAATTTCCTACCGGTAGTATTCCATTGGTCAGACCACCAGCTTTTTTTGTCCTTGAACCTGATCTTGAGTATCCCGTCTTCTACTTCTGTTAAGAGCTTATCTACGTCTTCCTGGCTTGCGGCACTCACCGCAACAGCCTGTGGGCCCTGGGACACGTAAAGCTCAATGGCTCCCGACACAGACACGCCATGAAAAGATCCCAGCTTACGGGTTTGCGCATTGGCATCTTTCACCACCTTTTCCTGGGCCATGGTAACCAATGCCGCCATAATAAATCCTGCCAAAAAAATCATCTTCTTCATAGTAGTTACATTTTCAGTTATACGATCTTGTTTAGAATTAGTTACAGGTTCAATTCTCTTTTTTTCTAATTTTGTGTTTCGTTCCCGGGGTGCCTAGGCAATTGCCAAAGCTGAGATCATACCCGTAGAACCTGATCAGGATAATGCCTGCGCAGGGAAGGTCAGAGTCTCACTTCCTCTCCTTTCCTGTTTTTGTAAAACTTTTGCTCAGTGAGATGGGCATCGAAACAAAAACAGATGAAAAAATTAATGTCGTTCGGCCTTCTAATGATGGCCATGCTCTCTGTTCACGCTCAGTACACGGTCAAAGGACGGGTCATTGAAAAGAATGTTGCATCGCCCGTTGCCAATGCCACTATCAAATTCAGCGACGGATCAACCAGCCAGTCCGACGAAAATGGGTATTTCCGGCTGAAAACAAACGTTAAAACAGGAATCAGGGCCGAAATCAGTTCTGTAGGGTTCATGGACTGGACAGGAACCATCCCCGCAGATTCTGCATTTTTCACTATCAGCCTGGAAAGAAGCAGCAGCCTGATGCAACCCGTGGAGATCAGGGCAGTCAGGGCCTCCGAAGAATCCCCCTTCACCAAAACCACCATCTCCGCCAGGGCCATAGAAAAAATGAACCTGGGGCAGGACATTCCTTTTCTGCTGAATCAGACGCCTTCCACGGTCATCAATTCTGATGCGGGGAACGGTGTGGGGTACACGGGTATCCGCATCAGGGGTTCTGACGCCACCAGCATTAACATGACCATCAATGGCATCCCCTACAACGACGCCGAGTCACAGGGGATATTTTTCGTGAACCTGCCAGATCTGGCTTCTTCACTGAACAGCCTGCAGATCCAACGGGGTGTGGGAACCAGCGCCAATGGTGCTGGCGCGTTCGGAGCTACCATGAATT
>JAHEFC010000221.1 GCA_024640385.1 Sphingobacteriales bacterium | reverse complement strand
GAAATTGGTATTTGCTGATGGGCAGGTGGAAAAACAGGTCTTTGAAAAAAGCAACCTGGCAGCATTCTCCCCAGGAAAAAAAGTAGAATTATTACTCGGATACAATCAACAGGAAGACAGCATTTTCAAAGGCATCATCACCCGGCATGCCGTAAAGGTTCAGGAAGGATCTCCATTCAAACTGGAAATCGAATGTCGTGACCTTGCTGTCAAAACTACCCTGGTAAACAAATCCCGCTACTATTACAAGCAAACAGATACCGCAACCATCCAGGAGATCATACAAGATTATACTGACCTTCAAACAGGAAAGATGGAAGACACCAAATTTCAGCTTGATGAACTGGTTCAATACCAATCAACCGACTGGGATTTCATGTTGCTCCGTGCCGATGCAAACGGTATGTACCTGAATGTGAATGATGGCACCATACACCTCCTAAAGCCTGAATTGAAAAGCAAACCGGATCTGCAGGTACAGTTCGGCATGGGAAGTTCCGGCATTCAGATTATCGAATTTGAAAGCGATATCGACATACGGAATCATTATCCGGAAGTAAAGGCGAGCACATGGGATCAGTCAAATCAGGAACTCCTCCAGGAAAGTTCTGACGGATCGTTTTCAAGTTCAATAGGCGCCACAACAACATCTCTCAACGGATTGAAACCAGGCGGTGCGCAAAAAGATTTCCCTGATGTTTTATTCAAAAACAATCCTGTAAAATTATACCATGGTGGCGATATGGATTCAGAGCAGCTGAGTGCATGGGTAAATGCAAAAATGCAGCGTGGTAAATTGTCGCGTATAAGAGGGCGCGTTGCCATACCTGGTATCAAAGCATCACCTGGTGACACCCTGGAAGTAAATGGCATTAGTGACCGCTTCAATGGAACACACATTATCACTGGAGTTATGCACCAGATGAATAAAGGGCAATGGCGGACCGATATCCAGTTTGGTTGGGATAAAAAATTCATCGGCGAAAGCCAGGAGACAGGGAACAATGACGCATCAGGCCTGGTGGCTGGTATTCAGGGTCTTCATATTGGCATCGTCTCTAAGATAGAAGGCGATGAGCATCAGGGCGACCACAGGGTCCAGGTAAGAATTCCATATGTTGCCCAAAACCCAAACAACACACAGGCCGATGGTATTTGGGCCAGGCTGTTGAATATTTATGCAGGTGCTAAAAGAGGATTTATATTCAGGCCGGAAATTGGGGACGAAGTAATTGTAGGTTTCATTAATAATGATCCCAATGATGCGGTAATATTAGGTGCACTGAACAGCTCCAATAATGAAGGTCCAAGTGAAATAGCCAGCAGTGACAAAAACCCAAAAAAAGGATTCATATCAAAGTCCGGAATGCAAATGTTATTTGATGATGATGAAGAAAAGATCAGCATAAGCACCGGTGGCAATAAAAGTCCAACAATTGAAATGGATGGTAAAGGCCAGAAAATAAAAATATCTCTGGACAGTTCCAATTCTATTGAACTGTCCAGTTCAGGAATTAAGATCAATGGAACCCGAATAGATCTGAATTGATATGCCAGGTAAACCAGCAGCCAGGAATAACGATATGCACATCTGCCCGAAACCGAATACGGCAGTTACAGGTAATCCTCCGCACGGTCCGGGACAGATCCTTGCCAGCGGAGCTGCAAGTGTTTTCGTAAACCAGTTAGCCGCTGCAGTGCAGGGAGACACTTGTACCTGTGTGGTTGAACCGGGCAATACCATACAGTCCGGATCGGGTTCTGTATTCATCGGTAAAAAACAGGCAGCAAGGCAAATGGATCCCACCACTCATTTTCCCGGCGGCATGATTCAAAATGGTTCAATGAATGTTTTCATAGGTGGTTAAAATCAGCATATGGAATATCTGTTTAATAATGATCAGGCAGAACAAAAAGCTTTCCTCGGAAAAGGATGGGCCTTCCCTCCTGAATTCAACAGAATAAAGGGAAATGTTAGTATGGTCTACTTTGAAACGGATATCTGGCAAAGTCTCCAGATCCTATTCAGTACCAGCCTGGGCGAAAGGGTGATGCAGCCGGATTATGGTTGTAACCCGGAAGATCATGTGTTCACACCATTGACTGTAAGTTTTATGACTTACCTGGAAGACTTGCTTAAAAAAAGCATTGCCAGGCATGAGCCGAGGATAAAACTGGAGAATCTATCCATTGTACCTGCAGCATTGGAGGGTGTATTGGAAATCAGGATAACCTATATCATCAGAAGTACCAATACCCGCTTCAATTACGTATATCCATTTTATAAACAAGAAGGCACGAATGTAGAATTATGATACTACACTGTAACACCCTGGCTCACCCGCTGAAGCACCGGGGCACCATGCAAAGGGAACGCCTGCTTACTTCGATCATGCCGGGTCATCTGAAATTAGATGACCGCTCCATCGAAGAACTGATCGCATTTGCCGGAACACTCGCCCAGCATATTCGCTATTGGGACGAAGAGAATAAAGAAGGAGGCGACTGGCTTAACTTCTGGGAATCAGATGATACCACATTGCTGGCCATCATCGCTGCAACAGACCTGGATGGACCGCGCACCTCATATCGGTCAAAGGAACTCGAATATTATCGACTGAAAGACCGTGAAGACAAAGGATTGAATAAACCTGGTGATCCAACCTCGTTTTCTGTATTAAATGAAATGGTGGTCAACGCAGAGTATGGAGTATATGCTCTTGCCACAACCTTATTAAGTATTTGCCAGAAAACACCGTCTACGCATACACTAAAAAAAGAGATCATCAATATCATCGGAAGCAAGTTGAAAGAACCGCTATACAGGTTAATACAGTTTCATAAAGCCATTGACCCGGAAGCCATAAAAAAATACAGTAGCTTTATCGGAACTTCAGATTGTGCATCTCCATGGGGACTGCCCGATAACCCTTCCTTTGAATGCATCAGCTTTGTATTGCCCGGCGAATTTGCCGAAGAATTATGGAAATTATTCCTCGCTTTTTATAAAGCACTCAGTATAATCATCGAAAAGGCACGTAAGGCCTTTGAAAGTTCTCTGCGCAGCCGTCATGATCACCAGCCTCATATAACACTCTTCATTACATTTCTCTATTTATTCCGCCACCTGCAGGATGACCTGAATCTACTGCCGGAAAAACACCTGTTGTTTTATTATCACGATGTATTGAGACTGGAAAAAAGAAGGCTGGTCCCAGATAAGGTACATATCGTTTTTGAAATCGCAGCCAATGTGGTAAGGCACCGCATTGAAAAAGGCACTTTGCTTAAAGCCGGTGCAGATGATGCGGGAATCCCCATGTTTTATGCACTGTCAGAAGAACGTGTGATCTCCAATGTAAAGCTTGCAGAGAAAAAGAACCTATATATAAAAGAATATGAGCAAAAAGACGCCAAAATGAAATTGTCTTTTGCCATCGCCCTGCCTGCAGCTGATATGCTTGATGGCGTAGATGAGGAATGGCCTGATGGTTCAAAAGCCTGGTCGGCATTATCAGGCCTTAAAGTTTATGAGCGTTTGGCTTACCGGTATGTTCAACTGGAGAAAATAAGTGAGCTGGCTAAAATGAAGGACAAACAGGTACCCAATTTTGTGAAAAACTCATTAGATCAATTCAAAAAAAGTTTACAAAAATTAAATGCCTTGTCCGGGTTCAGCATAACGAGCAGCGAACTCTGGCTGAACAAAGGTTTCTTTAGAATCATCTGCCTGGACTTCAGTTTTAACGGCACAGAAGACAACAGCCTGCTGGGTCCTTATACTGTAGAAATCTCCACTGAAAAAGGAATGATCCCGCTTAAAATACACCCTGTAGAACTGGATGACAATACAGTGGATAACGAGACAAAATTGCCGGAAAGTCTACAGGTTCTGGTCAATGAAATGAACAGGTCAATGAGCCTGAGAATGGCCGCATTTGTGCCGGCACCTGATGATCCTACCTTCCAATCCTACTGCAGGATTGTCCGGTTCAAAGGCACCCAGCGTTACGCTGTTTTACTGAATGAACGTTTCCCATCCGTTCTTCCGGTAAGCGATTCCGTCCCACCTTTTATACGTTTCCGGACCAATGAATTATTCAGCACAGGACTAAAACAATTTACCGGGGTAACCCTTTTTACATATGCCGAATCAAAGTTCCCGTTTCAAACACAGCAATTGCCTGTCAGGATGCACAGGTCTAAAGGTATTCAAATAGAATCCGGAACTGAATTCGTTATCGACCAGGCTGCACAACAAACGATTGTGCTGAGTTACCCCGAAATGTTTTTCAAGCAGCCGGAATTTTTAAAAATCGAACTGACTGCAAATTTCACGCTGAATTCAAAAGCTGTTTTTAATACCAATCAATGGGTTAACATCCCTGCTGGCAATCTTCCCAATGTGCCCGGATTTACAGAAAAAAAAGGCCTTTTAACTCCACCGGAAAGCTTCAATTTCAGTGATCCCTTGTCAAACCAGGATGGATGGCTGCAACTAACTTTTACACCCTCTGTTACAATTCCGCCGGCCCTTGTGCTGAATACTAATTTCATCAACATCAGTTATCGCTCAAAAGCCATATCTATTCCCATACCTGCATCCAGACTGGCTGAACGCCATTTTATAAGTGCCTACACTTCTTTTGGCGACTGGATACAAGCCCAAAACAATAACGAGGGATTTCTTCCAAACCCTGTTATCAAACAACCTTTATTGAAGCCAATCCTCAGCAACGATCTAATATCACGTGATCATGTTGATGAAAGCCCTACTGCCAATGGAAATCTTTTCCTCGGCCTGGAGAATATTGTTCCAAATCAGTCTCTTTCCATCCTGTTCAAAACGGCCGACGGTACGGGCAATCCTGATCATTTTGCACCGGAAATTGAGTGGTCTTACCTGCGAAATAATGAATGGATAAAATTCCCCCCACAGTTTATTTTATCTGATTCCACAATGGGGATCAAACAAACCGGTATCATCCTCTTCCAAATACCGGATGATATCAATAATGGTAATACCTGGATCCAGGGCAAAGAGGGCAGGAAGGATCTTTACTGGATTCGGGCATCTGCAGTGGAGATTCCGGAAGATCTCGTATTTGAAGATGCATTGCCAATGCTTAAGGATATACATGTTCATGCCGCAGAAGCCATATTTAATGACAACAGGAACACTGAAACTCACCTGTCGAAAGGAATTTCTCCTGCAACCATTACTGCTTTGCAATACAGGGACGTGAATGTGAAAAAAATTACGCAGCCCTATGCATCTTTTGATGGAAGGGAATCTGAATTGTTTGATGAAACGTCCTATCTGAGACGGGTACACGAAAGGCTTCGCCATAAACAGCGTGCGGTAACCATCTGGGATTATGAGCGCATTGTATTAGAGGCATATCCTAAGGTAGCTATCACCAAATGCCTTTCACATACACGGCGTGTTTATACTGCCAGACCTGGCCAGGTCACCATGGCTGCCATCCCCTATCCGGAGAAAATGACCGGTAACCGTATTTATTTCCCAACGTTGGAGGCTGGAGACCTGAAATCCATCCATGATCACCTTGCCAGATATACCAGTTATTTTGTAAGTGGTTATGGGGATCCTGAATTTTGCTGTTGCGATGATGGTTGTGAATGCGATCATCATATTGACAGGCTTCAGGTAATCAATGCCCGTTTCGAACCTGTGAGGCTCAGGGTTTGTGTTCGGTTTTATGAAGGAAGGGATATACCTTATTATACCAAACAACTTAATGAAGCACTTAAAGTATTTTTAGCACCCTGGACCAAAGACAGTAAGCTACTGCAATTCGGAATGGAAATCAGCCTGACGCAACTGTTGAAATTCCTGGAAAACCTGGATTATGTGGATGTAATTCTCAACCTACAGGTCAAACATTTTTCTTCACGTCAGAAATCGGATTTATTTGAAGAAGGAATAGCCTGGTCCGCACCGGAAACCATTAAGCCTTTTACCAGCGCTTCGGTTTTGACCACTTACCTGGACCGTCTTAATGAAGACAATCCTAATGTAATTGATCATGAAATCAATGTACTGGATAAACATGACCGCTGTTCATGCGATGGTTGTCTTGAAAAAGATGAAGATATAATACAACCAGCGCCTGTACAGGATCCGCCAGAAATGGAATCATTAAGGGATATACTCATTCAACTATGGGAAAATGCTTCAGACACGAACAAAGTGATTATTGCATTCCTCAGATCACTGAATGATTTACAGGAACAGGGTATTCTGAAAGGAGAAAAAATTAATGACCCGCTGAAAGGAGAAGAAGGTGTCAATGCCTACAGGATCGAAAAAATAAAAATATCGGGCAATAAGATAAGCCAATTGAAAGTGTACCTGTCTTTTGACTTAGCCAAGCCATTCAAATCATTTTCCGTTAACAATCCCAATCTGCATTAGCATATGAAGAAATCGCTGACCATCCCCAAAGACCCTGTATATCCACCCGGAATGGACTGGCTGATTCTTCGACGAGAAGGGATCAGGCATATAGAGCAACTGGGTTCGGATATCTGGACGGATTATAATTTACACGATCCGGGTATAACACTCATGGAGGGTTATTGTTATGCGGATACTGATCTTTCAAACCGGGCCCATCTGAATCCGGTAGATCTGTTTGCTGGCGGA
>JAHEFC010000220.1 GCA_024640385.1 Sphingobacteriales bacterium | reverse complement strand
TTCCACGTAGGAATACTTTTCATGCTCCATGATAAAGCTGATGGTATTGCCCGAGCGGCCACAACCAAAGCATTTATAGATCTCTTTGGATGGCGAAACCGTGAAGGAAGGGGTTTTTTCGTTGTGAAAAGGGCATAAGCCGAGGTAATTGGCGCCTCTTTTCTTAAGTTTTACAAATCCCCCGATGATCTCGATGATATCGATCCGGTTCTGAATCTGCTGTATGGTTTCCTGGGGGATCATTAAGTGGAGCAAATTACGAATGCTTTCAATAAAACCTTGAATTTCACGTTACAAAGATGTTGAGGTCTGGCTCTGATCGTATCTTTGCCGGTAATCAATGCTCCGTTTATCCTTGAAAACTAACAGTTTACCATTAACCCAACATTTTTACAAGCGGATGCAGGCCTTTTCCCGGAAATTCAATATCAGGTTCAAAAAACTCTTCGGGGACTATTTCTTCCTGTTCCTGCTGATCACCGGCGTGGCAGTGAATTACTATTTCGAAATGAAGGCCAACAGGGCCATGAAGAAATTCACCGCTGACCATGAGCTGGTTCAGCAATACAGGGGCAATGCCGACCAGGTGTTTGTGCTGGGCAAGGCCGTGCTTGACTTTGAAAATCACGTTCTTGTTTATATCAACACAGGCGATACCGCCTATCTCCGCGAACTCAGGGATGACCAGCGAAGTCTCCAACGTGACATTGTTGTTCTTACCGATAAACTGAGGACCATTGTTTCCCAGGCAGACATGATGGAACTGAGGCAGATACTCCAGAAGAAAATGGCCTTTGAAAGTTCATTGGTAGATATTTACAACGCGGAAGGTAAAGCCAAAGCCACTGCGGCTTTTTTGTCTGATGAATCTGTGCAGGTCCAGAAAGAGTTATCACAACAGTTTTCAAGGGTATATGATAAAGCCCAGGCTGAGATCGAAAAAATGAACACCAAGCTGCGTGCCGACAGGCTGGACATCATTTCACTGGATTATGCCATGCCGCACCTGATCTCATTTATTTTTCTGGCCATAGGTGGATTCATATTATTCAAGATCCTGCAGGTGATCAGACTGAACAGGAATCTCAGCGAGGCCGTGGAGAAAGAACAGAAGGCCCAACAGGTGAAGGACCAGTTCATGGATAACATGACCCATGAACTCAGAAGCCCGTTGAATTCAGTCTTGGGGTATACAAACCTGCTGCTCCGATCGCCATTGAATGGTGACCAGGAGAAATTCGTTAAATCTATTCGCACTTCCGGGGAACTGCTGCTGAATGTGATCAATGAGGTGCTTGATTTCTCAAAGATCAAATCGGGTTATATCCATTTTTCCAATGAGCCTTTCAGCTTCAGGGAGCAGATGAATGCGCTTTCCGATATTGTGAGAGACAAGATCATGGAAAAAGGACTGACATATGAATGTACCATTGACGAGAATATTCCTGATAACCTCAAAGGCGACAGCAGTAAATTGCTGCAGATACTGCTCAACCTTACTTCCAATGCGATCAAATTCACGAAAGAAGGAAGTATAACTGTAACGGCTACCTGTAAAGAGAAGACAGCTGAAAAGATCACGGTGTCCGTTTGGGTTTCGGATACGGGCATTGGCATACCGGCTGATAAGCTCCCTCATATTTTTGACAGGTTTTTCCAGGTGACGGGTGCAGGGAGCAGGAATCAATCCGGCGGTACGGGGCTCGGGCTTTCAATCACCAGGGAAATGCTGGCACTCCAGGGTGGTAATATCCTGGTAGAAAGTGAGGAAGGAAAGGGCTCTGTTTTCTTTGTGGAGATACCTTATGAGATCGTCGGGGAAAAGGATGGGGAAAATGATTCAGACGAACATGATACTTCAAGGCGATCAGTGCTTCCTTTCAATATGAAAGTACTGGTGGTAGACGATAATAACATGAACCGTGAACTGGTAGCGTTCATACTCAGGGATTTTGGCGTTAAGTATACACTGGTACCTGGCGGACCTGAGGCTTTATCCATTCTTTCGAGAGAGAATTTTGATGTAGTGCTTATGGATCTGCAAATGCCCGGTATGGATGGCAGGGAAACCACTAAGCGGATCAGGGAAGATCTTAAAATTGAAACGCCCATCGTGGCATTATCGGCTTACTCCCACACCCAGGAAAAACAGAAATGTCTTGAAGCAGGCATGGATGCTTATCTCACAAAACCGGTGAAAGATAATGACCTTTTTGAAACACTGGAAATGTATGCACCCGCAACAGAACCGGCTGCTATCGATATGGTTTATCTCAAGAGTATTGCCAAAGGCAATACCGAATATATTGAGTCAGTGATCTTAAAAGTAGCGGATAACCTGCCTCGGGAGATAGAAGAGCTCAAACAAGCTGTTTATGAAAATGAGCAGGAGAAGGTGAACATGCTTGCACACGATATGAAAACCACCTTTGCCGTTCTTGGTGTGAGCCAGGCAGTGGCGGAACCGATCAGGTTCCTGGAATCCTGGAAAGTATCTCCCAGGAGTGTGGTGAAAGCCGGTAAAATGCTTGAGATCATTGAGGCCGTGGGAGCTGAAGTCACCTTCCAGATCCTTGATACTTTTGCCAATCCTGATACCAAAGCAGGGGACGGGCAGGTTGTCAATTAAAGAAGATCTCATCTACAAAGGCCCATCCCTTCTTGCCTTTTCCTTCATGCCATTTGGGTAGCTTCTTGATGTTATGCACTTTGATCCTGAAATACTGGTAACTGCCATTCACTGGTAAAGAATGGATCTCTATTTTATCGGCTTCGTATTTAAGCGGCTGCAACGGAACAATGGCCGAGATCAGTTTCATCCTGGTGGAATCGTTTCCTGCCGAGAGTTCGATTTTTTCAGGCGGCATGATATAGGGACCTGTTTTCTTGAGTGCACTGACGATCACTTCGTTGACTTTTACTGGCGCATTGAAATAGGCGAATATGATGAGGTCATTCTTCGTCACACCGATCCAGTTCTGTTGGATGGTGTTCATTTCACCTTTGATATTATCAAAAAGAGTGGTATCCCTCTTTGCCGTATAACTGGAGTCTGGAGGTGTAAGCAGCCTGGTATAAACGGGCCTGAGCGACTTTATGAAGAAGGCATGATCTGTGGTATCGCTGGTAAGCCAGCCCGGCCTGATGGCAATGGTTCTGACACGGGTTGCTTTTGTGATCTGTATTCCTTTGTTATACGCAGGGGAATTAAGACTGTCAGGCCTGGAACCGTCGGCCGTGTACCTGATCTGTACACCCGGCATGGGGTGTTTGAAGAATATGGTGTCGCCGGGAGTTAAAATGAATTTCTCTTCATTCACCAGCTGCGGCGGGGTCAACTGCAGCAACTCATTTGGATCAGGGATAAACCCGATATTCCAGTTGATGGATGCATTTGAGCTTTTCAGTTTCTGAACCCTGGTGCTGTCTACAATGGTATTCCAGCAGTAGATATTCTTCAGCTGCGCGGACTTCGCTAGAAGGTTTAAGCCATTTTCATCTAGTTTGGTATTGGAAACGGATAGAGTGTGCAGTGCCGGTAAGGAAAGAATATGTACGAAACCAGATCCTTTCACATCAGTACCATTCAGGTTGAGCATTTCGAGGTTGGTAAAACCCTTCAGCGACTGCAGGTCTTCATCTTTCACAGGCATGTTGGTAAGATTGATGTCCACCACCTGTTTTGATAGTTTCTCCAGTTCTTTCAGCATTTTTGGATCAAAGCCTGAACGTATCAGGAACCTTACCTGCAGGGCCGGGGAACCAAATGCCACCGGAACAATGTTACAATAGGGTGATTTGATCTTGTCTATGAGTGAAGGATCTGCCGGCTCAAATGAATATGTTTTGACCGATCCTGTTTTTGGAATATAAGCAGCGAGGAAGATGCGGAAAGAATCAGCAGGGGGATAATCCATGATCTTTTTATCCATCGGGGCGCCCATCCTGATCCATTCGGTGATAAGTTTTTTTTCCTTTTCAGTGATCTGTGTTTTTCCCCGGGGAGGCATGTGTTTTTTGTCATCCTCCGGCAGGTCCATTCTTTGCAGGATATGGCTGTTCATCGGATCGCCGGGCACCCATAACTCCCCATTTTTACCGCCTTTCAGCAGTTTTTCAACGGATGTCATGATCAGTTCTCCCTTTGCCTTCTTATCATTATGGCAGGAATAACATTTTGAGGCCAGTACAGGTTCCACCAGTGCGGCAAAGATCAGGGAACTATCGGTTACGACTACCTGCTTTTCTTCAGTCAGTTCTTCCCTGTTCAGAAAGTCTGCGCCATGCGTCAGAACCCCGCCGAAATGACTGCCGATGATCAGTACGGGTACGGTTACCAGCATAGCCGAGTTGAGCAGGAGTTGGGATATTTTCTCAGACCGGTAGAACAACACTATAAGAAGTGACAGCAGACTGACGCTTACTCCCAGCCATTGATGTTTATACAGCACTTCTTTATCGTATCCGCCTTCCGTTGAAAGAAACAGTCCAAATAATGCACTTGCCGCAGCGGTGAAGGAAGCCAAAAGGAATAACAGGTCGAATATTTCCTGCTGATGAATACCAGTCAATTTCCTGGTAATAAATATGGCTACTGAAACCAATAATAAAGCGAGTGGAAAATGGAGGATCAGCGGATGTAATCTGCCCGTCTGTAAAAGCCAGTCTGGCAGTTCCAGTTTATCCGAAAAAAACGAAAGGAATACAAGCAGTATGTTCAGGCAAACAATGAGATACAGAGAGCCCCGTCTTATTAATTTCATATATTATTCAGGCCATTAGTCCTTCAATCAGTTGCCCTTCGATATCAGTCAACCTGTAGCGCCTGCCCAGGTGCTTGTATGTAAGTTGTTCGTGATTCAGTCCCAGCAAATGCAGCAATGTTGCATGGAGGTCATGTACGGATACAGGGTCCTTCACGATATTGTAACCGAACTCATCCGTTTCTCCGTATACGATCCCGGGCTTGATTCCACCGCCGGCCATCCAGATGGAGAAGCACCTTGGGTGGTGGTCTCTTCCGTAATTATCCTTGGTGATCATTCCCTGGCTGTAATTTGTTCTTCCAAATTCCCCTCCCCAGATCACCAGTGTTTCATCAAGCAGACCTCTTTGTTTGAGATCGGTGATAAGCGCAGCCGAAGCCCTGTCAACATCTTTTGCCTGCATTGGCATTTCGCCCACCAGGTTACCATGCTGATCCCATCCCTGGTGATAGAGCTGAACAAAACGAACACCTGATTCTGAGAGTTTTCTTGCCAGCAGGCAGTTGGCGGCGAAAGATCCAGGAACCAATGCGTCAGCGCCGTACAACCTGATGATATGATCGGGCTCACGGGTAATGTCGGTCAGCTCAGGCACTGCTGTTTGCATGCGGTATGCCATTTCATATTGCTGGATCTTGTTGGCGATTTCAGGATCTCCAAATTGCTCGTAAGCCATTTCATTCAACTGACCGATATGGTCCAACATGGAACGACGGGAGAGCTTATC
The DNA here is from genome assembly GCA_024640385.1 of Sphingobacteriales bacterium. Taxonomy (GTDB): domain Bacteria; phylum Bacteroidota; class Bacteroidia; order Chitinophagales; family Chitinophagaceae; genus Pollutibacter. Next base: position 1,178 of record JAHEFC010000220.1, on the reverse strand, counting down.
CTGGCCTTCCGGATTCTTGAGATAAAGCACGGGATCTTCACCGCTGCTGAATACCACACCCTGGTGCGAGGAATCAAGAAATCCATTGCTCCAAAGCTTAGAGTACACGCCCTGTCCATTTCCTTTACCTTTTGACAGTAACACGCAAAAAGAAGGAAGATTCTTGTTCTCACTTCCGAGTCCATAACTAAGCCAGGAACCCATACTGGGCCTGTTACCCTGCTGTGCACCGGTTTGGAAGAATGTAAGCGCCGGATCATGGTTGATCGCATCGGTATGAACAGTTTTGACAATGCAAATGTCATCCGCGATCCTGGCAATATTCGGAAAGAGCTCACTGATCCATGCACCTGACTGACCATGCTGCGAAAATGCAAACTTGGATCCTACCAGCGGGAACTTGTCGTAGTTAGAAGTCATACCCGTGAGGCGTTGTCCCATCCTGATCTCGGCCGGCAGATCCTTGCCCTGCATCTTAGTAAGCAGGGGCTTGTAATCAAAACTCTCCAGCTGGGAGGGGGCCCCGTTCTGAAAAAGGTAGATCACCCTTTTTGCCTTAGGAGCAAAATGCGGCAATCCAAGGGGCAGTGCATTCTCTTCGGCCCCGCCTTTTTTGAATATACCGGGAACAAGTAACGAACCCAGGCCAATAGTGCCCAGCCCAAGGCCTGCGCCGGTGAGGAATTTCCTCCGGCTTACATTCATCCGGTATTTGTTGAGATCGTTTTGCATCAGTATTTGTTTCCGCTTTCGTCAAGGTTATAAATGGTATGGATAAGCTGCATAAAGGCAGCTGTTTCTGTTTTGTCAAGGATCTCATTTTTTCTGAATTCTCCGGCAGTTATAAAACCTGCCGCTCTCTGAGGATTCCTGGCAAACTCCTGTCTTTCTTTCACCAGGTAATTTTCCAGCAAGGTCAGTTCTTTATTTTCCGGCCTCCGGCAAACGATCAGCCTGAAAATATCTCCCAGTTTTTCTTTATCAGAACGTTTGTCTGCCACAAATTTTTCTGCCAGCACCCTGGATGCTTCCAGTACCTGCGGATCGTTCAGCAATACAAGCGCCTGCAGGGGAGTAGCAGTTTTTGATCTCACCACTTCACATTGGTCGCGATTACTGGCATCAAATACCAGCAGGGCAGGGGGAGGAACCGTTCTCTTGATAAATGTATAAACCGT
>JAHEFC010000017.1 GCA_024640385.1 Sphingobacteriales bacterium | reverse complement strand
CATCTTTATCATTTCCGATCACTGGCCAATCATTCACCCATTTCATGGGTTGAAGATGTACTACTCTCCCATATGCATTCCTGTCCTGGAAATGTATAAACCAGTCTTCACCCGATTCAGTGTTAATCCAGGCACCCTGGTGAGGACCATTCACATTCGTTTTACCCTGGTCCAGCACCACCTTCCTTTCATAAGGACCATAAATATTTTTGGAACGAAGAATGGTCTGCCATCCTGTACCCACCCCGCCAGCCGGTGCAAAAATGTAATAATACCCGTTTCGCTTATAGAATTTAGGGCCTTCAATGGTTGGATCATCTTTATGACCGTCATATACCACCACGCCATTGTCAATCGCCCGGGTTCCTTCGGCATTCATCTTCTTCACCACAAGAATAGATTTGATGCCAGCCCTGCTTCCTGCGTATGCATGTACCAGGTAAAGTTTTCCATTCTCATCCCATAGCGGACAGGGATCGATCAGGCCTTTTCCCCCTTCAACCAACACAGGCTCTGACCATGGCCCGCGGATATTTTTTGCCTTCGTAAGAAAAATTCCCAGCTCGGGTTCAGGATAATAGATATAAAATTCCCCATTTTGAAAACGGATACTTGGAGCCCAAACTCCATCTCCATGGCGAACCTTGCTGAAGTATTCATTAGGAGGAAGCTTTTCAATTGCATGGCCGATCAGTATCCAGTTCACAAGATCTTTTGAATGAAGAATGGGAATACCAGGAATATTGGTGAAGCTTGACGACACCATATAATAATCATCTCCCACACGAATGGCATCGGGATCAGAATAATCTGAATTGATCACCGGGTTCTTATAGGTTCCATCTCCATTGTCAGCTACCCATACTTTGGAAACATAGGCCACCTTAGCATCAGGCAAAACCCTACTGATAAAATCGTCGATATAAGCAACCGTGGTATCAAACCAGGGATGAAATAATAGAAATGAGTGCGGGGCACCCTTGAAGGTTTTCACTTCTGCATAAATATTATGCTTGTCCAATACATTGATAAAATCATTCTGCCCGGCATGCATACGGTCAACAGAACTGTTCATAAATAAGATAGGCGGAGTTTGCCCGCCAACATGGGTCAATGGCGAACCCTTCTTCCATAGCTCTGCATTTTCTGCTTTACTGTAACCAAACCAATAAGTGGCTGCCGATATTCTTTTACTGTCGTCACCCTCGCCCGACTCCGGATGTATAAATGCCAGAATGCCATCCATATCTACTACGGCATTGGCTCTTGATGAGGATCCATAATTACAGTTGCTGCTTTCAAATTCATTCTTGCCATTGGTGGCCCCGATAAAGGCAGCCAACTCTCCTCCTGCAGAATGACCCGATACAACAATAGCATTGGAGTCAATATTATAAATACCCGCATTCTTACGAACCCAACGTATGGCAGCTTTAATATCCAGTACTGCCGCAGGATAGAGCGCTTCGGTTGATAAACGATATTCAGGTGTGATAGTTACATAGCCCATCAGCGCGAGCTTTTGCGCGAGGGCCCAGTGCAGGCTCCTGTTGCCACTTCTCCACCCGCCGCCATGTATAATGATGATGGCTTTGCTTTTTGTTTTTGACTGCATAGCAGGACGGAACAGGTCAAGTACGAGCTTCCTGCTGCCTACATTGCAGTAACTGATATTTTTTTCAGCTTTGATCTCAGGGCTGTTGATCTCTTCCACGACGCTGATAAATGGATAGTTTTTGATATTCTTTCTGAATTCCGATTGTATATTATACCCGGTGTCAGCCACATGGGTGATGCCTGCAGTGGATTGTGCCAGGGCGGCACAACTAACAAACATGAATGATATAAAGATGATAGGCCGCATCTATTTTTTCTGGGGAATACGAATCCTGGAATACAATTCCGGGATCTGGTCCTTAATATCTTTTAGTACGATCTGTGCGATCATTCTTGCACCCATTTCAGAAAAATGTGTATTGTCTTCCCTGCCATCCGGATAATTAGGATGTTCTCCCGGCTTGAGTTGAAGAAATAACAACCTGGATCCTTCTGCACCAAATTGCTGATACAGGGCCCTGCTCTTATCGTCAAGCTCAATCAGGATCACGTTCTGTTCTTTAGCTACTTCCCTTGTAAGTGCTGAATATTCTTTGTGGGTTTCAACAGTGATGCCGTCTTTGTCAAATTTCCTTCTCGATACAGGCGTTAGCAAAACAGGTATCGCTTTTTTTTCACGGGTCTCCATAATGAACCGGGTCAGGTTCATCTTGAATGTATCCGGAGTTGCATATCGCTCCCCCTTTTCTTTCGACTCATCATTATGCCCAAACTGAATGAATACATAATCCCCTTCAGTGGCTTCTTTATATATCGAACTCCAGAGCCCTTCACTGAGAAATGTTTTGGTGCTCCTGCCATTTTTTGCACGATTCACCACCGTCACAGTTGAATCCCAGAAATATTCGAAAGGCATACCCCATCCGGTTTCCGGATAAGCCCGGGTCTCTTTGATGGCAATGGTTGAATCGCCTGCCAGGAAGATCTTTATCTTCTTCGCCGGCAAATTGGTAAATGCAAGCATCAATATGGCAATGGCGATCAGCCCCGTTCTCATCATTTGACTATACTGTTAATGTACACTTCGATATTGGAATAATAATTATGCAGTTTTGTCGCCATAGCATCAGCAGGATCTGCTGCATTTAGGCCCTGCTGTTTCTCCCAGCTGTCTGGTATTCCGTCCTGATCAGTATCCACCTGCACGTTATAGGTTTTCAGTTCAGGCCATCCACCCACCACTGACTGCGAATCAATAATGCCCGAACGCTCGCCGAACTTACCGCCGTACTTACATTTCCCTGATCTGAGTTCATCCAGGATCCTTTTATCAACGGCATCCAGCACGGGCCATCTTGCGCCAGCAGCATTGATCACACTTGAGTATGCTTCTTTTGCAGATTCGGTTTTTACATATTCAAACCTGAATGGCAGATCAACTTTAGCTTTTCGCTTCTGTTCTTCAGTAGCTCTTTGCACGCCTACACCCCAGTTGTCTTTAGTTGCGTTATCATATCCTTCCACCATATTCCCCTCGATGAAGAATTTTCCTGCATATAAAGTATCGGGGTTGATCTCTTTGATGAAAAATAACTGGGTGAGATCCAGGATACGGTATTTCAATTCACCATTGCGTGTTGCAGGGCCGGCTTTGTAATAATTATTGACAATATTCTGTTTCCCTTCCTCTCCACCATATCCACTATTGAAGCCCCAGTTGAAAATTACATTGTTCCTGAAATCAACCACTTCGTTGGCTGAGTCCCTGGAGAACCTTGAACCATTAAATCTTGGATTTCTGCTGGTATGGCAACTCAACAGATTATGATGAAAGCTTGCGCCCATTCCACCCCAGATGCCACCAAAACCATGCGGTCCTTTTTCATGGCCCGCATCGTAAAGGCTCTCACTGATGATGCACCATTGCAATGTGAAATTCTTGTTATCATAAAAACTTGCTGCTTCATCTATGGACCAGCTCATAGAGCAGTGATCAATGATGATATTGCTTTGGCGGGTGCAATTCAACGCATCCTGCTCAGCACTGGCCAGCTTTTCATTACCGCAACGAAAACGCAGGTAACGTACAATTACATTGCTCGTCCTGATCTCTGTTGCATAATTCTTCAAACAAATACCATCGCCCGGAGCTGTTTGTCCGGCTATTGTCAGGTCCCCGTTCCTGATTACAAGAGGGCCTTCCAGAGCAATATTTCCGGAAACTGCAAATACAATGATCCTGGGTCCTTTTTGATTGATGGCCCATCGCAACGACCCTTTGGGAGCATTCTTCACACTGTCCAGCAGGTTGTTTACAATGAGCACACTACCTCCGCGGCCTCCTGTTGTATATCTTCCAAACCCTTCAGCACCGGGAAATGCAAGAGGCTTCCCATCTTCCACCCTGGTGTTCCCGCCTGTTCTGGCCGGAACACAATGGATGAATGAAAGAAGACTAATTAAAACACAGGTGCTAATAAGAATTTTCATGATCAATACCCCGGGTTCTGTTTCAATTTACCCTGATAAGACGCCAGTGTTACCTGGTCATACGGAAAGAGCTCGCTTTTGCCCGGCACAAAGAAAGAGGCGAATCCCTGCCATAAAGGTTTACCATCTATTGCGCTTGCTGTTGTCAGATGCTGTCCCCAGTCAAGCCTGGTCCATCCGGTAGTTGGGCTGGGAACCTGCGTTGGACGCCAGAAAGGCTGTGCCGTTGCAGGCGCTGTAGCACCAGCATAGAATTGGATCTCTTCTCCGTTGTTCTTCCAGTACACGTACTGGGGAACATTTGCGTAAGCACCTTTCCTATCCCGGATGTCCTGAATTTTCTGACGTGCCTCCTGTATCTTGGTATTAAGCAGGTTCCACCTGAGCAGGTCGAATTTGCGAATACCTTCATGAGCGAATTCAAGAAATCTCTCATTGACTATAGCATTGAAAAATCCTGCTTTATCAGTGGGAGTAGTTCCGATTGCTGTCAAATTGCCGCGATATCCTCTTTTCCTTACTTCTTCAAATGCATTGATGGCAGCCTGGGTTGGCGACCCGTTGATCTCGTTCACCGCCTCTGCATACATCAGCAGCACATCAGAAAAACGGATCATAGCCCAGTTGTATCCAACATTCAATACAGTTCCGGGTAATAACGGTACTCTCCAGTCGCGACGATATTTGCCGGTATTCAATTCACCAAGTCTGCGCATTGATTTAATATTGGAAGAAGATGTCACTTGGTACCAGGTTACTGAAATATCTCTCCTTGTATCTACAGAATCAAAGGCGTAAAAAGTATTGGGAAGCATAACAATGCCACCGCCGCCTGCTCCATAGCGTGAAGCATTGCTGAGGTTGGGTCCATCATAATTTCCCATCCGGCTGTCACTGTTTCCATTCCCTCCACCTGCGCCAACCTCGAAAAGAATTTCACCAAACGGATCATAAATGAATGAAGTAATATTGCGCCAGACATTTTCAAAATTCGGATTCAGTGTATGCTGATCTCGGCGGGCCATCAGTTCTTCGCATTCTTTTTTTGCGATCTCATAATAAGGAAGATAACTAGACGGCCGTTCCATCTTACCATTCTGTCGCAATGAATATCCCCCTCTTGATAATGCTATTCTTGCCCGAAGTGCCTTTGCGGCGCCTTTTGTGATCCTTTCATTACGTGCCACTTCAGTTCTCCATGGAAGCAGGTCGATGGCTGTGGCAAGGTCAGCCAGTATTACATCATAGGTAGAATCCCTGTCTACCTGAGGTATAAAAAGATCAGGTTGCTTATATGCCGGCTTAAGTGGTGCAGGTACATCGCCCCAGTTACGGATCAATTCATAAAAGAATTGCGCACGCAATGTGAGCGCTTCAGCATGCAATCGCCTGAGTTCTTTTTTCTCTGAATCTGTGCCTTCACTGTATTGCTTCATCAGGGGGATCTGATCTATACAAAGATTTGCTTTTTCTATACCCCTGTAGAGCTGACGGAACGGATTGGCGATCTCTGAGTTAGTGAGTAACAACTGGTATCTACCGATCCCTCTTCGGCCATTATCTATATTTCCACTGACAATACCTTCGTCCGTATCATATGGATAATACATACTGATGCGGATACCGTAACCATTATCTCCCTGCAATTCATCATACACCCCAACCAGCGCGCTGAAAGCATTGGATGGGTCAGAAAATGTCTGTTCAACACTGTACTGAGATACGGGTTCCACCTCGGTGTATTTTTTACAGCCAACAAAAACAGTTAGCGCCAGGAAGGCAGCGATGACCGATTTATTGAATAAATATTTCATAATAAGTTCGTTTAAAATTTTAGAAAGTAACATTCAATCCTACCAACCATGTTCTTGCCCGCGGATATGCGGCAAAGTCAACGCCCGGCGTAAGCGGGTCTGCACGTCGCGCTGTTACATCCGGATCATAACCTGAATAGTCAGTAAATGTTGCCAGGTTATTTACTGTTGCGTAGAACCTGAGGTTACTCATTTTGGCTTTTTGTGAAATATTCTTCGGCAATGTATAGCCCAGTGTAATGTTGTTTATTCTGAAATAAGATCCGTCCTCAACCGCCCATGAGTGCAGCCACCAGCGTTGCACCCTTACAGGTGTCCATATCTTTGCATTGGCATTGAGCAACTCAAGTTGTTTGGGATCTGTTACCCTATTGCCAGATGCATCAATATTGGTCCATCTGTCTTTCATGGTATTCAACATGTTCAGATTGGGAAATGCCCCATCAGTCCATTCTATTTTATTGGCATTATAGATATCATTCCCCACCACGAAGTTCACAAACACACTCATGTCGAAGTTTTTATACTGGAACATGTTATTCCATCCGCCTATGAAATCTGGATTGGCATTTCCTATCACCGTCCTGTCTCCATCTGCCGTGATCACGCCATCACCATTCAGATCTTTCCATTTCAGCATGCCTGGCTGAGGCACACCATATACACCATTCGAAGCAATGCCGGTTTTCAACGTGTAAACCTGCGTGGTGGAATTGTAATCGAAATCGTTGATCCCATAATATCCGTCAGTAACAAAGCCATACATTAACCCTGTGGGCTGTCCCACTTTAACCAAGTAATCGTTCACACCATCACTTCCCTGCCAGCCGGAATTGCGTTCAAGTTGCGAAACGCCACCAAGACTTTCCACTTTGTTCTTATTAAAAGAGATATTGAAGTTTGTGGTCCATATGAAATTTTTAGAAACCGGCGTTGCATTGATCTGGAATTCAACACCAGTGTTTGTTGTTGTTCCAAGGTTCTGGATCTGGCTGGTGTAGCCTGTTGTTGGAGGAATGGCTACAGCAAGCAGCAGATCTTCACCCGTATTCTTATACAGGTCCATAGAGAACTGCAACTTGTTATTAAAGAAGCCCAGGTCAAGTCCTATATTCCTGGTGATATTCTTTTCCCATTTAAGATTTGGATTGGCGAGCGCAGATGGTGCAAAACCAGGAACAATGCTGTGGTTAAATGCGTACTGTCCGGTTACGCCATAAAGTTGCTGATAAAGAAGGTTATCAATCCTGTTATTACCAACTGCACCGTATCCGAATCTGAGTTTAGCATCTGTCAGCCACTCTATTCCCTTCATGAAATTCTCTCTGGAGAATCGCCATGCCACAGATCCTGAAGGGAAATAAAGGGTTCCATTTTCAGAGCTGAATTTTGATGATCTGTCGGCACGTAAATTGAAAGTTGCCAGGTATTTATCATCATAAGCATAAGTGACCCTGCCAAAGAATGAAAGGATGCGGCTCGAAGGTTGAATGAAAGTGAATGGCAGAGGTTGCTGTGATCCGGTAGGTGCGGATCCCAGTCCCATATTTGCAAGTGCTTTACTGGGAGAAATATCTGCCGGGAAGAAGCGGGTTTCTACCAGGCTCTGCTGTGATTTCTGGTCGATTACTTCTTCACCGATCAGGGCACTGAAATCATGATGCCCTTTATAATCATTGACCGTATACTGCAGGGTATTTGAGTTGGTGAATGTACTGTTGTCCTGGTTCGCAATAGAAGCAAGTGGCAGTGATGCGAAATTTCTCGCCTGCGATGTGATCTTACTGTAGAAAAGATCGGTTCTGATGCCAACATTATCGTATCCGAACGTAGAGCGGAATACGAGGTTCTTAGTGATATTATAATTAATGAAAGCAGTAAGATAGGTTCCTTCTGTATACTGACGCCTGTATTCAGCCTGGGTCAGTAACACCGGATTGATTGCGCCACTGGATGCCAGGAAATAGGCCTCGTCAAAATCATCTGCACCAAAACCCGGCTTGTCCAGTTCAAATGGACGATAATTAATAGTATGCCTTAACCTGTTGGTTGCACGCGTACCTGTATTTGTGGTGCCTGCTCCTTTGATCACCTGGTTGATATATCGGACCGTCATACCCATTCTGAATCTATCAGAAACTTTGTGGTCCAGTTTGAAATTCACGAGGTTCCTGTCCAGTTCGGATTCAAGCATGATGCCCTCTTCAAGGTTTTTGGTCAAACTGAGATTGAAAGATGTATTTGATGAGCCACCGTTAAGAGAAAGACTGTGATTCTGGAACTTGGCATTTCTTCCAAATACTTCTTCCTGCCAGTTGACGGGGGGTATGTTTTTATAGTTTGACAAGGTATCCCAGGTAGTGCCATAGGTTTGCGCGAAGCTGGAACTGTCCGGAACACTGCCGCGGCTTCTTTCCCACTGCCAGGTCACAAAATCGTAAGGGCTCAGTACATCCATGGTTTTTGGAAGTTCCCTGAATCCAAAGCTGCCGTTATAGGTTAATTGTGTTTTTCCCGGCCGGCCTGCTTTGGTAGTAATGATCATTACCCCATTTGCAGCACGAGCACCATAGATGGCTGAAGTAGATGCATCTTTCAGTACGTCAATGGAAGCGATATCCTGGGGCGATAAAACCTGCAGAGCGTTCTCAACAGGAACACCATCTACAATGTACAATGGAGAGTTATCCTGAGTTATTGAGCTACCACCGCGAACACGTATCACTACGTCTGAACCGGGGGCCCCTTCCGAAACTACAGCTTGCACCCCGGCAAGCCTGCCCTGGATAGCTTCAGCTGCCGATGCGATAGGGATGTCTTTCAGTTGTTTGGAAGAAACTGACGACACCGATCCGGTGAGGTCCTTTCTCCTGACCGTGGAGTAACCGACAACCACGATATCTTCCATCACTGCATTCTCCTTGGAGAGCTGGATGGTCAGGGGATCATTTCCCGCTGTAGTGATGGTTTTGTTGCCAAACCCGGTATAACTGACGGTGAGTGTAACATCTCCCGGGTTAGTGACTGTTAATTTGAAATTTCCGGCAGCATCTGTTTGTGCGCCAGTTTTAAGTCCTTTGGGGATCACGCTGGCGCCGGCCAGCGGTGCTCCGGCATCATCAGTTACTTTTCCAGAGATCACCCTTGACTGGGCGAAAACCAGTACCGATAGTAACAGCAGCGGGAGAACCAGCAGTAGTCTCTTCATATAGCAGTTTAGTTGAGCAGGTGATAAACAATTCCTGGTTTCAATGGGAAACCTTAACTAATACTAATGAGTTAAATCGGAATCTTACCTGTACAGGGTTTTATTTATTTACGCAATCGTTCCCGACATCGTTTGCGTAAACGGCCGGTAGCAGAGAAATTCAGAAAAATGGAAATGAAATGCTATTTGAGCACTCTTTCGGGTTGATGCTTTGTAGAGTTTCTGATGATGAGTTCAGTTGACAAAACTTTGGTTTCAAAACTGGTAACAGGATACTTGCTTTCAATCAGCGGTAACAACATCCTGATAGCCAATTGTCCCATTTCAAATGCAGGTTGACGCACCACAGAAAGAGGAGGATCCAGCAGATCGGTCAGGTCACCATTTGAAAAACCGATCAGGCCTATATCATTCGGAACTGAGATCTTCTTCTTTTTCAGAATGCGGAGACAGCCTGTGGTGAGTTTATCGGAAGATGCGAAAATGGCATCAGGCTTTCTTTTATTCTTCAATAATTCCTTCAGTGCATCTTCAAGCTCCTGCGCTATCATTCCGCCATGTTTACAGTACTTGATCAGGCTTTCATCATTTTCCATACCATGATCCTTAAGTGCGGAAAGGTAGCCTGCAAGTCTTTCCTTAGCAATGGAGAGAATTGAAGCGTTACAGATATGGGCGATATTGCTGTAACCCATCTCGATCAGGTGAGACGTGGCATTATATGCGCCCGTGAAATTGTCTACGATCACTTTATGCGTTTCGATCTCATCAACTATGCGGTCGAAGAAAACAATCGGCATTCCTTTATCGTGGATGGCCTTCAGGTTATTGAAATTGAGCGTTTCTGCGGATACGGATACCAGTAATCCATCAATAGACCTGCTGGTCAGGTATTGAAGATTGCTCGATTCTTTATCAAAACTCTCATGGCTCTGCGAAATGATCACATTATAGCCTTCCTCTTTGGCTACCGACTCAATCCCATTAATGATCTGTGAGAAGAAATTATTCGCGATCTCCCCAACGATCACTCCAATGGAATGGCTTTTTCTTTCCTTCAAACTCAGTGCAATGGGATTAGGCTGGTAGTTGATCTTCTCGGCATAATCCAGTACCAGCTTCTTGGTTTCAGGACTGATCTCATAGCTATCCCTGAGTGCGCGGGAAACGGTGGAGGTTGATAAACCCAGCGCCTTTGCAATATCTTTTATGGTAACTGCTTCAAACTTCATTCTTCGCAAAGTATTAACCTGGGTCGGGCGGAAAATGTTTAAGGTTTACTGTTCCTGGCAGGCTTCAAATTAAGCACTTTGTATCAATCCTGCAAAACACCTTCCCCCCTACCTCCAAGGTCCCTACCTCCAAGGTAGGGACCTTGGAGGTAGGGACCTTGGAGGTAGGGGGAAGAAAATCACCATCAAAAACTCCACTTTAAACGAAGATATCCTGAGTGTACAACCCCATTGTATCCATGGGCGGTCTCGGCAAAAAAAGATTGCCAGAAAATATTCAGGTCCAGATTGGTCATCAGGTTATAGGTCAGGGAAGGAAAAAAGATCAGCATATTGGTACCCGGCGCATAGATCAACATCAGGCTGCCGGTAAATAAAGGGGTAAAGGCCTTGGTAGAGCCCGCCAGGAAATTCCACCTGGTTGGCATCAGATTATCTGGCGTGTTCTTGAAATTGAAACTGTTCCAGTCATCGATCTCACTGGCTATCCCCTGCTGGTTATAAAGTAATCCTGCATTCAGATACCAGCCCTTCTCCGTGATATAATCCACTTCCGCCGAAACATTCACCACCAGGCTGTCTTTTTTATAGAACATCTGTGTCTCCCCCTTGAATCCCGCCTTGCCCAGGTTGCCCGACCAGCCAAGGCCCGCCGTGAATCTCTTCGCATAGGTACCCGCCAGGAACTGCCAGTCGTACTCATCCCGGTTCAGCGTATACTTTGCCGCAGCAGTAGCGGTATTATATGCACCATTGGCAACCGCCGCTTCAATATTGCTCAGGTCGCTGACCAGGTACTGCAGTTTAACCGCATCTGCACCCGGCCTTTCTTCATAATCAAAATCCAGCAGGTTGTAGGAATTGAAAATATCGTTGGGGTTCCAGATATTGGCCATGCCCCAGTTTATGCGCTGCCGCCCCACCCGCATATTGAATTTCTTCAGCTGATATCCAACCCATAGCCTTTCCACATTACTATGCAATACAGCGGCATTAGATTGATACCATACCACATTCATGTTGACCAGGTCTTGCGGATTCATCAGGTTCTTTGTAAAGTTGGGATCGTTCTTTACCGCATCACCCAGGAAATACCTGTTCCTTATTTCAAGCCCCGCACTGAAAGGCCCCTGGGGTTTGTATTTGAAGTTGAGCCTGTTGTGGACCAGGTTGGTATACTGAAATGGAATGGGATCATTGGGCAAAACAAACTGCCCCATTTCTTTCAGGTAGCCGGAAAATATAAGTGGCGATGGTTTGCTGCTGTCTTGTGTTACCGCAGACAAAGGGATCAATAATAATATGATGAACCACCGGATCATCCATCTGCTTTATGTGCTTCTGTAACATTTACTTCTGCCGTATCGGAAACGATCCGTCCATCTACTAATGTGATCACACGCTTGGCCCTCTCGATCACCCGCTGATCATGTGTTGAAAAAATAAAGGTCATGTTCTCTTCCTGGTTCAGCTTGTACATCACATCCAAGAGGTTGGATGCTGATTTGGAATCAAGATTGGCCGTAGGCTCATCGGCCAGTATGAATTGAGGTTTTGTTGCCAGTGCCCGGGCCACCGCCACTCGCTGCTGCTGGCCACCGGATAACCCAGAAGGCCTGCGTTTGTCCAACCCCTCAAGCCCCACCTGCCTGAATAATTGTTCTATCCTGGCATCTCTCTCGGATTTGGTCATTCCCTGTAAAAGCATGATGAACTCAGCATTTTCACGGGCAGTGAGAACGGGTATTAAATTGTACGATTGAAAAACGAAGCCAATATTCTTCAACCGGAATTTCACCAATTGCGACGACGACAGTGAAGTAATATCAGTTCCATTGATAAAAATGTTGCCGGAATCCGGACGGTCAAGCCCGCCGATCAGGTTCAGCAATGTTGTTTTTCCTGAGCCAGAAGGTCCAACCAGTGCCGTGAATTCCCCTTTTACAAGATGAAGGTGAACATTGTTCACAGCATATACCGGTATGGTTTTGGGATTGTAGACCTTGCTGATATTATGCGCATCAATTACTGTTTGGTTCATGTGCTTCATTTTTGAAGTGCTTCTGCCGGTTTGATGTTCACGCTTTTCAGTGAGGGAAAGATGGATGCCAGTAAGGCTGATATAAAAACCAGTAAAACGATAGCAGGAATTTTGTCTGCTGGATAGGTAGGATAGATCAGCGACTCATATCCGAAACTCTTCATCAGGTCTTCACCCATACCTGAAAGATCAAGACCGTTTTTATGATAGTAGGATACCGCAAACCATCCGCTGATCAGCGCAACGGGAACTCCCACCAGCGAAAGAAAAACGGTTTCAGTCAATACCATCATCAGCAAACGTTTCTTTCCAATTCCCAGGGCCGACATCATTCCAATTTCTTTCCTACGCTCCAGTACACTCATCAGCATGGTATTTACAATGCCAAATGAGAGTGCAATCAGGATGATGATGACGATGATATAGGAATAAATATCTACTGTGTCGATCATCAGGCTGGTTTCAGGAGAAAGCTCTTTCCAGGATTCTACCTTGTCTCCGGGAAATATAGAACTATAGCGGTGCTGCACAGCCGAAACTGAATCATCAGATTTTAAAATGATCGCCAGTTCATGAATGGAGCCCGGCACACCAAGTACCTCCGCCAGGTCTGTTCCCCTTACATAGACATTGACCTCATCAAGCGGCGTATTAGCCGATTCATAAATGCCCCTGATCCGCATCGCCGACGAAACCATATTGGCATCCTTGTCCGTCATGGTCAAAACCACTTTACTACCCAGGGTCAGTTTCAGTTTGGTGGCCAGTTTACGCCCGATCAGGATCGAACGACCATCATTCAGCCCCAAACTGCTATCCGCCATCCACGATTCGCCATCCGCGGCCTGCCGCCCGCTATCCACCCTCCGCGATCCACTATCAGCCATCCGCCATCCACCTGCGGCCATCCCAGTAGCAAGTTTTCTATCCAAACCTGAAACCGGCATTTCTTTGCCGGAAATAACCCCATTTACCTGCACTCCGGCACTGCCTGAAGGCGTAGCCAGCATGCCTGAACTCACCACCCTTGGCGCCCAGTATTTTACGGCCGGATCTTTGTCCAGCAGGTCGGCCCAACGTTCCCGATCTCTGATCACAAACCCCGGTTCCATATCGTCTTTGAAACCAGGATCATGCACCTGTATATGCCCGGTCTCCGTATCGATCACGGTTCTCAGCCGGCTGATCAACATACCATCGTATAAAGCCAACACGGCAAGTGCAGCAAATAATCCAGCCGCCACCGAAACGATGATGACCAGGCTCCTTAAGGGATTACGCCAGATATTTCTCCATGCCAATTGCAAAATCATGATCGCTTATTTTTTCATCGCATTCACAGGGTTAAGTTTTGCCACTACATATACAGGATAAAGTGAAAGCACAATACCTATGACGAATACAATTGAACCCTGCACCAGGAAGATCCCCGGGTCTGTTGAGGTGGGGAATATGGGTTCAAACCCGAAACGCTGATAGGCTTCGGCAGATTCTCCACTCAGCCTGATCGGGTTCCTGCTTAGATAGGTCACCACTGGTATGCTGATCATCATGCCTGCAAGCGACCCCATCATTACCGTGATCATGGATTCAAGCATCACCAGCAATTGCAGCCTTGGCTTCGACATCCCGATCGCAACCAGCATGCCCGATTCAAATCTTCTTTCCACCATCATGATCAGCAGGGTACTGAAAATGCCAAAGCTCACCAGTATATACAAGATCCATTGGATCACACTCATATTTCGGGCATCAGATTCAATATGCTGTTTGATCTCAGGCATGATCTCCTCCCAGGTGAGCACTTCATATGCCGGCCCGGCAAGGTGATGGACCTCGCTCGATGTCTTGTTGAGATCCGCTCCTTCTTCCAGTGAAATAATATAAGATGTGATCATGGAATCTGCCGAGAACAGTTCCTGGGATGCTGGAAGCGTCATCACCATAAGCCTGCTGTTCAGCTGCGGTGATCCCAGCTTCATCACCCCGCCCACCCTGTACTTTCCCGCAGCAGTTGAACCATGATATCCCTGGCCGATCAGTATAACGGTATCGCCTACCTGCGAAGCCATTCGCTCAGACAGTTCCTTTCCCATCAGCACTTCATTTGAGCCATCGGCAAGATATCTGCCGGCGGAGATCTTTTTGTCAAATAACGTGATGGCCTTCTCTTTCTGTGGAATAATTCCGATCACCATACAGCCCTTGGTCTTTTCGCCTGATGATACCAGTGAGAACGATTCCAGTCTCGCCGTAACCGCAACCACCCCGGGAATTGCCCGAAGGTCCTGTTCAAGACGAGATGACCGTTTCATGCTGTTGTCCAGCACCTGCTCATCATTGTATCCTTTGAGATGAACCTGTATATGCCCGGTATAGGAACTGACTATATTGTTAACGAGGTTGTCAAAAATTCCGGCCTGCAGGCTCCTGGCCAAAATAGAAACTACTGTGGCAAAGGCCACAGCCGAGGTGGTGATATACGTTCTGCTCCGGTTCCTCCAAAGATTCTTCCATGCCAGTTTTATAAGCCACATGGTATTCCCGTTTGCCCGTCAGTGCACTGATTTCATTTGTTCAGTTGTAAAAAATCCATCAGCTATGGGCTTATTAAATGTTATATTCTCGTAGATCATTTCTGTGCGCTGGTTCTTTTTGTCGGCCGGCACCATGTAGAATCTTGTAGGAATGATCCTTCCGTCCATCATCTTAACATCATAACCATTCATGGTACTCACCAGCACCCCATCTTCATCATAAAACCTTACATGCATCTCCACAAAATCCGTTTTATCAACGGCCACTACCAGCTTACCCCAAACTACAGCCGCTTCGGGCTTCGGCGTAAGGTTGATCAGCCAGCATTTTCGGTTATCGATCAACGTGTCTCCGCTGAATACATGGGTGTAATCATTTACGATCGAGGATTCCTTTACCAGGTCGTCGTTTGAAAAATCAGTCCCCATCCAGCTCTGGCTCATCATACTGGGCGGCAACTTGATGATCTTTTCTATGGAAGGCATCCAGTTCCAAACCTCATTCTTCCTTTTAAGATAGACTATGCCTTTGTCTTTCTGGGGCGATTCCACATAGATCATGGAATAATCCAAACCCTTGGCCCATGTTTTCACACGCATTTCACGGTTCCACGACGGGCGGACGGTTCGGATCAATATGGTAGCCTGGGAAGTATTGCCACGCATTTTTTCATCCATTTTCACCATCACCTCCCTGGCAGTTTGTGAAAATGCCGGTATCGAAACCATTAGAAACAATATCAGGATCGCGGTTCTCAATTTGTTTTGGATAGGCTTAAAGTTACGCCGGTATAGCCAAGGCAGATATGACGAAGGTCACCGGAATTTCCAACCATTTCAGGCTGAACCCATGTTCAAAGCAGCATTTACAAACAGGAATAGTGCTAGTTTTACCCTATGTCTGAGTTCGCAAGCCCTCAAAGCTACTACCAGCAAAAGATCAACGAACTATCTGAATTACTGACAGGCCATTATAAAAAGAAGAACCTTTTCGGATGGCTGAGGCTGGTCTGTTTCCTGGCCGGTATATTCCTGGTTTGGCTGACCTGGTCTACCGGCATCATTCCCATCACGATAGTAGTGATCGTTATTTTATTGGTATTCCTTGCACTTGTTTCTGAAGACCTGTCAAACCAAAAGGCCATCGACCATACGGAACTCCTGGTGAATATCAACCAACAGGAACTGCTTTACCTGCAACACCAGTTCGCCCATCATAAAGATGGCCACGAGTTCTACAACGATGATCATCCCTATGCAGGAGACCTGGATATTTTCGGCCGGGCTTCCCTATACCAGTATATCAACCGCACCAACTCGGAACAGGGCAATGAATTCATGGCTAAATGGCTGCTACACCCAGCACCGCCAACCTTGATCGAAAAAAGGCAAAAAGCAATACATGAACTCTCGCAGAAACCCGAATGGCGACAGGAACTGCAGGCTATCAGCAGCGAATCACCAGTGACCATCCATGCGGAAAAAACCGTAGAACACTGGCTGGAAGAAAAGAATCAGTTCATACATCGAAACCTATGGCAGGTAACCAGATTTATAGTGCCCTTTTTTGCTGTTGCTACTGTGGTTGCCTATTCCATTGACCTGGTCAGTTATCCGGCATTCATGCTTTTGCTGGCGTTTTTCTTTGTGATTGCATCTTTCATTACGAAAAAAGTTTATCCGGCTTACGGCAAACTGAATAAGATCACGAAGGAAATTGATACCCTGGCAAAAAGCATTGCTTTTATTGAGCGTTCAGACATGCACGATCAGCTCTTGAATGAGTTGAAGAATGACCTGGGCGCCGGCATCACCACGGCTTCGCACTCCATTCATAAGCTGAACAAGATCCTCAACCGCTTTGATTACAGGCTCAACCCGCTTGTATTTATTCCGTTGAATACATTATTTCTTTGGGACCTGCAGCAGGTACTGCAGCTTGAAAAATGGAAAGAAGAAAACAACGGCAAGGTCAATCATTGGTTCCATACCCTGGCGGAGCTTGAAGCATTATCGTCACTGGGCACCCTGGCATTCAATCATCCGCTCTGGTGTTTCCCGGAATTGAATACCGTTCAGCCTGAATTCACGGCAACGGGCCTTGGCCATCCACTGATAGATCCGAAAAAATCTGTGGCTAATAATTATTCCACCACCGGGTTGGCGCAGATCAGCATCATCACCGGCTCAAATATGGCCGGGAAGAGTACGTTTTTACGAAGTGTGGGCGTGAATATGGTATTAGCTGCAATGGGGGCGCCTGTATGCGCAACAAAACTGGTTCTTTCTCCACTGAAAGTGATGAGCAGCATGAGGGTGAAAGACAACCTGGAAGAAAGCACTTCCACTTTCTATGCCGAGCTGAAAAAACTGAAGAGCATCATAGATGCAGTGAAAAAACAAGAACCTGTATTTATATTATTGGATGAGATCCTCCGTGGTACCAATTCGCACGACAGGCATACGGGTTCAAAATCCCTGATCCGGCAACTGATCCATGAAAAGGCATCGGGCATTATCGCCACGCACGACCTTGAACTGGCCAGCCTGGAAAATGAATTTCCTGCTTCGATCCATAACTTTCATTTTGATGTCCAGATCGAAGGGGAAGAACTGTTTTTTGACTATACCCTGAAAACAGGCATCTGCCAGAGCTTCAATGCAGCCATCCTGATGAAAAAGATCGGGATCGAGCTATAAGCTGTGGAAAACACTTTTGCATTAATCACATTCCCACATTTCCCACATTAGCTTTCAACTTACATTTGCATCATGAGAGACTATCTGGCCGGGCTGAACGAACGGCAGCGTGAAGCAGTATTGCATATTGACGGACCCCTGATGATAGTGGCTGGCGCCGGCAGTGGTAAAACCAAGGTGTTGACCACCCGTATCGCTCATCTAATGGCGAATGGTGTGGATTCTTTCAATATACTGGCACTGACCTTCACCAACAAGGCTGCCAAAGAAATGAAAGAACGTGTGGAGCATATTTTGGGAAATAACGAAGCCCGGAATCTGTACATCGGTACTTTTCACTCCGTATTTGCCAGGATCATGAGGGTAGAAGCCCCCAAGATCGGCTATCCTGCCAACTTCACGATCTATGATACGGATGATGCCAAGAGTGTGCTGAAAACCGTGATCAATGAACTGAATCTCGACGATAAGCACTACAAGCCCAATACGGTTTACAACCGCATCTCTTCTGCCAAGAATGCATTGGTCAATGCAGAAGATTATGCAAATGATTATGGCCTTCAGCAGGAAGACATGCGTTCGAATCGCCCCGCCATCGGGCAGATCTATAAAGCCTATGTGGCAAGATGTTTCAAGAACGGGGCGATGGATTTTGATGATCTGTTGCTGAAATTCTATGAGCTGCTGATGAACGTGCCGGAAGCCCTGCATAAATACCAGCACAAGTTCAAATACATCCTGATCGATGAGTACCAGGATACCAACCCCGCCCAGTATGAGATCATCAAATTGCTGGGTGCGGCTTATGAAAATGTCTGCGTAGTGGGTGACGATGCCCAATCGATCTATTCGTTCCGTGGTGCAACCATTCAGAACATACTGCAGTTCCAGAAAGACTATGATAATGTGCACGTGGTGAAACTGGAACAGAACTATCGTTCCACACAGAATATCCTAAGCGTTGCCAACGAGATCATCAATAATAATAAAGGGCAGATCCCGAAAGAACTCTGGACCGATAATGACCACGGTGAAAAGATCAACTTGGTAAGAACTGCAACAGATAATGACGAAGGAAAATTTGTTGCCGATACCATACAGGAACAAAAACTCCGCAATCATTTTAATAATCGCGATTTCGCCATCCTCTACAGAACCAATGCCCAGAGCCGTGCATTTGAAGAAGCACTTCGACGGATGAATATCGGCTACACCATTTATGGCGGTATCAGCTTCTACCAGAGAAAGGAGATCAAAGATTTCATAGCCTACCTGAGGCTGACCGTTAATCCGCGTGATGAAGAAGCACTCAAGCGCGTGATCAATTACCCCGTAAGAGGTATTGGTAAAACCACCATCGACAAACTGGTACTGATCGCCAATGAACAGAACCTGACCATGTGGGAGGTGCTCTGCAATGCTGCCATATATGGATTCAAAGCCAATACGCTGGAAGCCATCGATGGATTTGTGCTTATGATCAAGAGCTTCACTTCCATGCTGCAAACCCAGAATGCTTATGATGTTTCCATCCATGTGGGCAAGCAGACCAATATCGTTAAAGAGCTGTTCAACGATAAGAGCACCGAAGGCATGCAGCGTTACGAGAACATCCAGGAATTGCTGAACTCCATCAAGGAATGGGTGGAGAGTCCAGATACTGACGAAGGTGAAGTGATCAGCAAAACGCTGGGAGCCTATCTTCAGCAGATCACCTTACTTACAGATGCCGACGAAAAAGACCCGAATGCAGATACGGTGAAACTGATGACCATACATGCTGCCAAGGGATTGGAATTCTCCTGCGTATTTGCTGCAGGGCTGGAAGAAATGCTTTTCCCGAATGCCATGAGCATCAATACCAGGGAAGAATTGGAAGAAGAAAG
>JAHEFC010000537.1:598-2531 GCA_024640385.1 Sphingobacteriales bacterium | reverse complement strand
TCTGTACCACGACCCGCCATATTGGTGGCAATGGTAACCGCACCGGGAAGACCGGCCTCGGTAATGATTACTGCTTCCTTCGCGTGTTGTTTTGCGTTGAGTACATTGTGGGGGATCTTTTTTACCTGCAGCATTCTGCTAAGCAATTCACTCACTTCCACAGACGTTGTACCAACAAGACAAGGGCGACCCGCATTTCGAAGCGCTTCGATCTCATCGATCACCGATTTATATTTTTCTCTCTTGGTTTTATAAACAAGGTCATCTCTGTCAATTCGCACCATGCTGATATTGGTAGGGACCGTAACCACATCGAGTTTATAAATATCCCATAACTCACCGGCTTCCGTTTCAGCAGTACCGGTCATACCCGCGAGCTTGTGGTACATACGGAAATAATTCTGCAGTGTTACCGTTGCATAGGTTTGTGTGGCCGCTTCGATCTTTACGTTTTCCTTCGCTTCTATGGCCTGATGGAGACCATCTGAATAACGACGACCATCCAGTATACGACCTGTTTGTTCATCTACGATCTTGATAGCGCCATCCATCACCACGTATTCTATATCCTTATCAAAAAGCGTATATGCTTTCAACAATTGCTGCACAGTATGAATGCGGTCTGCCTTCTGCGTATAATCATTCAGTACACTCTCTTTATGTTGCAATTTTTCATCCTGTGATGCATCGCTTTTTTCGATCTCTGACAGTCTCACACTAATATCCGGAAGTACAAAAAATTCAGTATCCTCCCCGGTACGGGTAATCATAGCAAGGCCCTTATCGGTAAGATCAACAGAATTATTTTTTTCGTCGATCTGGAAAAGTAATTCAGCATCTACGATATGCATGTTGCGCATCTGATCCTGCAGATAATAATTTTCTGCCTTCTGCATTTTCACTTTCATGCCTGGTTCACTGAGAAATTTGATCAGCGGACCATATTTTGGAAGACCACGATAAGCACGGAACAGGTGGAGCCCGCCTGATTTGGGATCATCATCACCTTCAGCCATTTTTCTTTTCGCCTCATTAAGTTCAGTACGTACAATGCGTTCCTGCTCCTGGTATAACTGTTGTACCCGGGGCTTGTGAATATGATATTGCTGATCATCTCCGCGTGGCACAGGGCCTGAGATGATCAACGGAGTACGGGCATCATCGATCAATACCGAGTCTACCTCATCCACCATGGCAAAATGGTGCTTGCGCTGTACCATTTCTTCTGCGGTATGAACCATATTATCACGCAGGTAATCAAAACCAAATTCATTATTGGTGCCGTATGTAATATCTGCCAGGTAAGCTTTTCTTCTTTCTTCGCTGTTAGGCTGATGTTTGTCTATGCAATCCACCGTCAATCCCAGCCATTCGAAAATAGGTCCGTTCCACTCCTGGTCACGCCGGGCCAGGTAATCATTTACGGTTACCAGGTGAACTCCTTCGCCGGGAAGCGCATTTAAATAAGAGGGAAGGGTGGATACCAGGGTCTTTCCCTCACCCGTGGCCATTTCAGATATCTTTCCCTGATGAAGTACCACACCACCGATCAGCTGCACATCATAATGCACCATGTTCCAGGTAACTGTGCCACCACCGGCAGTCCAGGTATTCTTAAAAATTGATTTATCACCTTCAATGGTGATATAATTCTTTTTTACACTGAAGTCGCGATCCAGCTGAGTAGCCGTGGCGATCATTTCAGTATTCTCCTTAAATCGCCTGGCGGTTTCTTTTACCACAGCGAAGGCTTCCGGAAGAATTTCGTCAAGCGCTTCCTCAATTTTTTTATCTCTTTCTTTTTTTAGCTTGTCTACCTGCTGATAGATTGCCTCTTTACCCATCAGGTCATTAAAGGGTAGCGCTTCTGCATCTGCATTGCGCTGAGCGATCTCTGCATCAATTTCAGTAAGATGCTCCCTGATCCGCTGCC
>JAHEFC010000537.1:0-588 GCA_024640385.1 Sphingobacteriales bacterium | reverse complement strand
GATCTTCTTCACATCTTTTTCTGATTTGCTGCCACCGAATAGTTTGGAAAAGAAACCTGACATGGGGGAATTATTAGGAGTTTATTTCTTACTAAAAGATTTTCTATTTGGTCAAAAAGAATGCTACAAAAGTTTGGCAGCCAATTTGACAGATAAGCCCTGATTTTCAGGGTCGACAAAGATAAGTCTTACTTGGGAGAGTGAGGAGATGCCTAATTTTGAAATATGAGATTTTTGCTACCATTCCTGGTACTTGTATTTATAGTTGGTGGTTGCCGTGGCAAAGCAGGGTACAGGGAGGATGAATTGTTTCTGGATTACCAGGTAACTGGTGAGGAGGGGGCTGATCAGGTAAGTGTGCTTGTTCAATTCAGGGAAAGAAATTCATACGGGACCACTGTTGAATTAAGCCCGGGATCAAGTATTAAACTGGATGGAAAGGAGCTTGAATTAAACAGGGGAACCTTAAGCGGTCCCATTTATATTGCCAGCCGTTCACTTGGTGAATTTAAAGGGTCTCATCAACTATTATTTACTGATTCTAGGGGCCGGAAATGGAGGCAGGATCTTATTTTTTCTGTATTTACC
>JAHEFC010000219.1 GCA_024640385.1 Sphingobacteriales bacterium | reverse complement strand
CCTCAGCCGTCGATTTCAATGTCTTTGGCGGTGACAGTAGTGAGTTTGATCAGCTGAAAATCCGATAAAAGAGAGGAAGAGAGTCAGAGAGCCAGAGAGAAAGAATTCTTTTTTCTAACTCTCCGACACTCAGACTCTCTAACTCTCTATTTATAGTCCGGTAATCGGCCCGGCGTATACGGCGCTTTATATTTTTCCAACGCCGCTTCCAGTTTTTTGATGTCTTCGCCAATCAACTTCACCTCATTATAAACCGGGCGGAATTGCTTCTCCACCAATTCATAATCATCCTGGTAAGCAGCCGGGTCTGCAGCTGTTGACGACCACAACGCGCTGGTCATCCTTCCCAGTCTTTGATTGATCGATGGCGGAGTTTCAAACTCACGACTGGCTTTTGCCCGGTCACCGTTAAGCGCCACTCCGGCAG
This sequence comes from Sphingobacteriales bacterium, assembly GCA_024640385.1. Classification (GTDB taxonomy): domain Bacteria; phylum Bacteroidota; class Bacteroidia; order Chitinophagales; family Chitinophagaceae; genus Pollutibacter. The sequence continues at coordinate 6,259 of JAHEFC010000219.1, read as the reverse complement.
CATCCAGTCGTTTATCCAGTGCAACAAACTGCTCAGCAAGATCCAATGGAACCGCTCCGGTTTTCTGTACCGCCGCTTTAAGATAACTGAGTTTACTAACCTGCTCCCTTCTATACGACTCTGTACCGGCAACTATCCGCCGTAATTCGGCTAATTTTGTAGTGAAAGCTCCCAAGGATTTAGTATCTGCTACCTGGATGGTGCCCGCTGCCAATGGTAGGGCTTTAAAAGATACCGGCTCGGTGAGTGGGGCATATTTGCCATCTTCAAATTTACTCATGCTTACTTTGTAATTCCCCGGCAGGGCCATCTGTCCCATGTCGGGAGCACTGAAAACCATCGACTCGTCAAACGTTGAAAAATTCACCGGCGAAGTGGATTCATACCTGAAATCCCAAACGATCCTGTTCATTCCTTTTTTTGCCGGCGCTTTTAATCTTCTTACCACGGCCCCGGATTCATCCGTAATGGTAAATATAATATGAGGCTCGGGCTGCATGTCTTCCATCTTCAAACTATCTATAGAAGGATAAAACACAGGCTGTTTGTTTTTGACCAATTCGGCTTCTTTTTCCTTTCTTTTTTCCTTCAGGGTTTTGATATCATTTTTCAGATAGTACGTAAATGTTGCACCCACAGGCGGATTGGGCGCCGTGTAAAAACTCTCCCCCTGGAATCCTTTTCCCCTAACCCCTAAAGGCAGGGAAGGAATATACATTAATGCGTCTTTAACCGGGTAGATCATGGCTTCTTTCTGCAGATCCTCCATCTTCATATTCCTTAGTGGCGTGTAATCGTCAAGTATATAAAACCCTCTTCCGAAAGTTGCCAGTACCAGGTCGTTCTCGCGCTTCTGGATCTCAAGATCGCGCACGGCAATGGTTGGCATGCCTCCTTTAAGCTGCACCCAGTTTGTTCCTCCATTGATACTGGTGAACAGCCCGAATTCCGTGCCCACAAAAAGAAGATTTGCATTGACATGATCTTCTGCCACTGTATATACCGATCCTCGTTCAGGAAGATTATTCTGCAATGCCGTCCAGGTTTTACCCGCATCATTGCTCCTGTAGAAATAAGGCTTGAAATCGCCATAACGATGCTGATTGAATACAGCATATACCCTGTTCTTGTCATGCTGCGAAGCCAGTACCTGGTATACATAGGCATTTGCTGGAACTCCTGCGGGATAGCTCATCGCCGTCCAGGATGCGCCTCCGTTTGTTGTCACATGAAGAGCGCCATCATCCGTACCTGCATAGAGCATATTCGCATCAAGAGGGGATTCGCTCAGTGTGGTGATATTGCCATAAATATCCGTGGATCCGTTTTTTGCTACAGCGTCTACACTCCATACCCGTCCCATCACTTCCATCTTGTTCCTGTCGATCTGTTTGGTAAGATCGGGGCTGATCTGTTTCCAGCTATTGCCCCTGTCGTCTGACCTGAACACTTTGTTCGCCGCATGATAGATCCTTTTATTGTCGAATTTTGAGATCACCAAGGGAGCGTCCCAGTTCCACCGGTATGCGGGTTCTCCCTCCTGCTCGATCGTTTTGATACTAAGGATCTCGCCCGTTTTCCTGTCATATCTTACCAATCCACCGTACTGGGACTGCGCATATACAATATTGGGATCTGACTGGTCAACCTGCGATTCAAACCCGTCGCCAATGCTGGTGAAATACCAGTCGGAATTCATGATCCCGTTTCCACTGGTGGTTCGGGAAGGGCCTCCCAATGAAAAATTATCCTGTGTACCGCCATGCACCTGGTAGAATGGCAAGCCGTTGTCGGTAGCCACTTTATAGAATTGGGTTATTGGAAGATTGGGTTTGAACAACCAGTTGCTGCCCGCGTCGAAGGATTCGTACAAACCGCCGTCGCAACCCACCAGGTAATGTTCGTTGTTGGCAGGGTCTATCCAGATCACGTGGTTATCAATATGCTTGCTTTTTTCGCCCAGGATCTGAAAAGTTTTGCCGCCATCATTGCTCACCTGCATATAGGCATCCATCGCATAGATGCGGTCGATATTTTTCGGGTCACAGAAAATGCGCTGGTAATAATTGCCCGAGGTGGACACGCTGCTTTGCTTTTGCCAGCTCTGGCCACGGTCACGACTGATATAGGTACCACTGCCTTCACGGGCTTCGATCATGGCATATAGAACATCCGGGTTAACAGGCGAAATATCAATGGCGATCCGGCCCACGTCACCGGAGGGCAGGCCACTGGTCAGTTTTGTCCATGTAGCTCCTGAATCCGTGCTTTTGTAAAGCGCCGATTCGGGTCCTCCGCCAATATAGGTGAACACTTTCCGCTGGCGCTGGTGGGCCGTGGCATAGAGAATTTTGGAATTGCGGGGATCCATATGGATCTCGGAAAAGCCCGTATGCTCACTGACGTTCAGGATGTTTTTCCAGGTTTTGCCACCGTCGGTGGTTTTATAAATGCCTCTATCGCCGCCTGAACTCCAAAGGGGCCCGTAAGCCGCTACATAAACGATATCGGGGTCATTCGGGTCGATGGCTATGCTGCCTATATGTTCGGATTGCTTCAGCCCCAGGTTCTTCCAGGTTTTACCGCCATCTTCCGATTTATAGATACCATCTCCGTAAGAAACGCTACGCTGGTTATTGCCTTCGCCGGAGCCCACCCAAACCACATTGGGATTGGTGGGATCCAGCACTACGCAACCGATGGAATAGGAACCCTGCCCGTCAAACACCGGGGTGAAAGTGATACCGGCATTGGTGGTTTTCCAAACCCCACCGGAGGCGGCCGCAACATAATATTCGCTGCTGTTGGTGGGATTTACAGCCAGGTCAGACACCCGGCCGGAAGTTATGGCAGGACCGATATTCCTCAACTTAAGCGCTGAAAAACTGGATGAACTCAATGGGTAAGATGCTGCTGCCGGCTGCTCCGGGGCCTTAGCCTTTTTCTGGCCCAGGGAAAACAGGGAAATGCAGAGTAATGCGGCAACTGCTGGCAACCTCAGGTTGATTCTCATAAACAGAAAATTGTGGACCTAAATTTACAGGTTGCAGGTTCCGGGTTGCAGGTTGCAGCATAATTATTTTTCTGCAACCTGTTACCTGCCACTGCAACCTGCTACTGGAACCTGCAACCTGGAACCTGCAACCTGGAACCTGCAACCTGCTATAGCTATTTCCCCAAATGAACTTATCTTGCGTGTTCATTATTCAAACCAAATATGGAATACAGTAAGATCGTTTCAGTGACCGGGTTACCGGGTTTGTATGAACTGCTCAGCAGCAAAACTGATGGAGCCATTGTGCGGGGCTTGGACGACAAAGCAACCAAGTTCATTTCTTCGCGCCAACATAATCTTTCACACCTTGAAAGTATTGAAGTGTATACAGTGGCAGACAATGTGAACCTGGCCGACATATTCAATGCCATGGGTGCCAATGCAGCCAAACTTCCTGATGAAAAAGATGCAAAAGCAATCAAAGCATATTTCGAAAAAGTTTACCCGGATCTTGATTTTGAAAGGGTCTATCACAGCGACATGAAAAAGATGATTCGCTGGTATAATATTTTAAAAGAGAACGGCGTGGAGATCAAGCTCACAGAATATGCTGATGAAGAGGAAACTGTGGAAGAAACACCCGCTCCTGAACCAGTTGTGGAAGAAGCAAAGCCGGTTAAAAAGGCAAAGGCTAAGAAATCAGACAAAGCGGAATAAGTCAGAACTACCTTTATGAAGAATCACTCTGCTGACATCAGCAAGATCAAACGACATTTCCTTCCTGCCGATTTTATTATCACCGACTGGAAAAGTCTTGAACCCTGGTTCCAGGAGCTGATCGACAGGGAGATCAATTCCCTGGCGGTTTTTGAAAAATGGCTGGCCGACCTGAATGAGCTGGAAGCCGTGATCAGCGAAGACGCATGCTGGAGGCAGATCAGGATGACCTGCGATACCACAGATAAGGCGCTCGAAGAAGCTTTCAATTTTTTCTACCTGGAAATCCAGCCAAAGATCCAGCCGCTTTCAGACCAGCTGAACAAAAAACTGATCTCTTCACCTTTTACCTCGCAGCTCGACCAGGATAAATATTTCACATACATCAGGAATGTAAAAAAGAATATTGACCTGTTCAGGGAAGAGAATATTCCCATACAAGCCGAGATCAATGTGCTGCAACAGCAATACGGACAGGTTGCAGGCGCCATGACGGTTACAGTTGACGGGCAGGAATTCACACTACAACAGGCTGCAAAATTCCTGGAAGATCCCGTCAGGGAGAAAAGAGAAGAAGTATACCGTAAGATCAATGAAAGAAGGCTGCAGGATAAAGAGACATTGGACAATCTTTTCACCAAACTTGTTTCACTGAGAGACAGGATCGCTGTGAACGCAGGCTTTGAAAACTACCGCGATTATAAATTCATGGAAATGGGAAGGTTTGACTACAAACCTGAACATTGTTTCCAGTTCCACGAAGCGGTGAGGCTGCATGTGATGCCCCTGGTGGACCAGATCTTCGATGCTCAACGCAATAAGCTGGGCCTTGATGTGATGAAACCATGGGATACTGAAGCTGAACAACCAGGAATATCCCCTTTACGGCCATTTAAACAGGGCCAGGAACTTCTTGATAAAACCATCAGCTGCCTGAATGAACTGGATCCATTCTTCGCGAATTGCCTGAAGAAAATGGAGGAGATGTCGCATCTCGATCTCGACAGCAGGAAAGGGAAGGCACCGGGTGGATACAATATGCCGCTGGCAGAAAGTGGTGCGCCATTCATTTTCATGAACGCAGCTGGACAGATGAGTGATGTGACCACCATGGTTCACGAAAGCGGTCATGCTGTGCATTCATTTCTTGCACATCCACTGTCGCTCAATGCTTTCAAAGAATACCCTACCGAGATGGCTGAAGTGGCCAGTATGGCTATGGAGCTTTTCACTATGGACCACTGGCATGTGTTTTTTGATAATGAAGAAGACCTCAGGAGAGCAAAACGTCATCAACTGGAAAGAGTGATCACCATCTTCCCCTGGATCGCCACCATTGATAAATTCCAGCATTGGATCTATGAGAATCCGAAACACACTGTCAACGAGAGAACTGAAGCCTGGATGAATATCCTCAACGAATTCAGTTCACCCGTGATCGATTACAGCGGACTCATGCCCTACAGGAATATCGGCTGGCAAAGGCAACTGCACCTTTTTGAGGTGCCTTTCTATTATATAGAATATGGAATTGCTCAATTGGGAGCTATAGGATTGTGGAAGCAATACAAGGAAAATAACCAAAGGGCTATCAATAACTATATCAATGGGCTCAGCCTTGGAGGCACTAAAACCCTCCCTGAACTCTATCATGCAGCCGGCCTTTCGTTCGATTTTTCCCCTGAAACCATCAAAGAATTGATGGATATGGTGCGCCTGGAACTGGAAAAATTGGACAAACGGTAAAAATTACCACGAAAAGGGTATAGCTGGCAAACAACAACCTCAGTACCTTCGGGTCGTGAAAGTGAATGGTGAGGCTGACCAGATAAACACCAAAAAGTAACACAATACTATAAACTAGCTACTAATCAGAGCCTTAACTAAAGTCCCGACGTCTTCACGTTGGGGCATTTTTTTTATAAGAATACAAGCGAATAATTACCGACAATCCGGGCAAATGCCATTGACGATCATATTAATCTGTGTGGCATCATAGCCCCTGGGTAATTTCACGGCGGGAATATGGGTGTTGTCCAGGCAGGTGGTTTTTCCGCAAACTTCACAGATAAAATGCACATGGTCATCGTGATGATGGCCTTCAGTACAATTCTCCCTGCATAAAGCATAACGGGTGGCATTGTCGGCAGTTGGAATGGTATGCACGATCCCTTTGTCAATGAAGGTCTGCAGGGTCCTGTATACGGTTACCCGGTCAAAACGCTCACCGGTGATCTTCTCAATGTCGTTATGCGCAAGGGCATTGTCCGACTGCAGAAAAATTTCGAGTATGGCTCTCCGTGAGTCAGTATTGCTGAGGTGATTTCTTTTTAATATGGATAAGGCATCCGTCATTTCTGGTGTAACAAAAGTTTTGCATCAGCAATCACCTGGTCAACTTCATCTTTCTTCAGTCCGTCATAGATACCTCTTACTACACCATCCCGGTCTACCAGGCAAAAGAACTGCGTGTGAAGAAACTGCTCTGAAATATTCTTACTGCTGTTCTTGGGATCGTCAAGTATATAACTTTCCCTGGCCGTTCTG
>JAHEFC010000536.1 GCA_024640385.1 Sphingobacteriales bacterium | reverse complement strand
CTTTTCTCGGATTTTTCCACTTTCCCGCCAAATTGTTTGGCAGTGAGTTGAGCGCCGTAACAAATCCCCAATACCGGTTTAAGGCCGGCAAGTTTCCTGATGTCTGTAACAGGGGCCATGGCATCATTGACGGATGACGGCGACCCAGAAAGTATGATCCCCTTGAGTTCCGGTGTAATGGGAACTTCCTTATGGTATGGGATGATCTCACAATAAACATTGGCCTCCCTGACCGCCCTGGCGATAAGTTGTGTATACTGGGAACCGAAATCGAGGATGATGATCTTTTCTGTCATAAGTGATGCGAAGGTAAGCAATCATCAATTCCTGAGATTCCTGTAACCTGTGGTAAAACTTTTACGTCTGATGGATGATCGGTATCAGAAGTTTGATGCCAAAAGTTAATTTTGATAAAATCTTTAGGTATGACCAGGATGATCTTGCTCGCTTTGTTGATTGTTACTACCGCTTCTTCTTGCTATTATCTGGGTGGGAAAAGGGTAAAAGGAAATGGAAATATCAGTACGGTAGAAAGAAATGTATCCGATTTTGACCAGGTGGAGGTACATGGTGCGATGGACGTTTATGTTACGCAGGGAGCATTGAAGCCGGTGCGCATAGAGGCGGATGAGAACCTGTTATCATATATTGAAGTGGAGCAACATGGTAATAAACTGGAAGTCAGCACCAAACAAGGCTATAATCTCAGGCCAACCAAAAAAGTGAAGATATTTGTAACCTCACCCAATTATAATAAGCTGGATGTTTCAGGCGCCTGCAACATCAATACTGAAAACAAGCTGAGTCTGAACAACCCGCTGACTCTTGAAGTGAGCGGTGCCGGTGACATCAATGCAGACGTTAATGCACCCCGTATTGAAGCGGAAGTTTCCGGCAGTGGGAATGTGAATATGAAAGGGGAAACAAAGAATTTTGAATTAAAGATCTCTGGTGCAGGTGAAGCCAGGTGCTATGATCTGCTGACAGAGTCTGCCAAAGTGAATATCTCCGGCGCCGGTTCTGCCGAAGTATTTGCCAGTGTTGAGCTGGATGCGCATCTTAGCGGTGCGGGATCGATAAAATATAAGGGCAATGCCGCTAAAGTGACCCAGCAGGTCAGCGGGGCAGGGTCTATTAAAAAAGCTGACTAGCTCAGCCGGCATCTTTAATGAAACAACCAAATAAGAAAGTAATTCTCATACTTCTTGCGGCACTGAACTTTACCCATATTCTTGATTTTATGATCATGATGCCATTGGGTAATTACCTGATGCCGTATTTCAGGATCTCTCCCCAACAATTTTCTTACCTGGTTGCGGCCTATACGCTGAGTGCTTCTTTGAGCGGCTTTGGGGCTGCTTTTTTTGTGGACCGGTACGACAGGAAGAATGTGCTCCTGATCGGTTATGGGGGATTTCTGATAGGCACCCTTTTTTGCGGACTCGCGCCCAGTTATGCTACACTGCTTGTGGCTCGGATCGTAGCGGGATTGTTTGGAGGACTGATCGGGGCGCAGGTATTGTCCATTGTATCGGATCTGTTCAGTTATGAAGAAAGAGGAAAGGCCATGGGGTCAGTGATCTCGGCATTTGCCATTGCTTCCACATTTGGTGTGCCATTTGCCCTCTATCTGGCGAACCTGATCAGCTGGCATGCACCGTTCTTATTTGTAGCCATCGCGGGGCTGGGAATATTTCCTTTTCTGTATAAGCATATCCCTCATATGACTGAGCATATGACAACCCGGAAAGGGGAGAGCCGTTTTCATGCCCTGCTGCAGGTCACTGGTGATTCAAGGCAGTTGCTGGCCATGTTGTTTTCTTTACTTTGGTATATGGGGCATTTCTTCATCATCCCATTTATTAACCCATACATGGAGTTCAATATGGGTTACTCCAAAGTGCAGACACCGATGATCTACCTGGTTGGGGGGTCTTCTTCTTTTATTGCGGCCAATATTTTCGGAAAACTGGCTGATAAATATGGTAAGCTCAGGATGTTTGTGATCTGCATGCTGGCCAGCCTGGTGTTTGTTTTACTGATCACCAATCTGACTTCGTTGCCAAGAATGCCGTTTGCCATCGTCCTTTCTTTCTTTGCCTTATGGTTCATATCCAGCACGGGGCGGGGCGTTGCCTCACAGGCTTTGATCAGCAATGTGGTGCCTGCACAAAGCAGGGGCAGCTTCATGAGTTTCAACAGCAGTGTGCAGTCACTCGGGACTGGTTTGGCTTCTTTTGGTGCCGGTGCAGTTGTTACTGCTGATGCAGCAGGGGTGCTCCAGAATTACAGCTGGCTGGGTGTGATCAGCGTGTCAGTGCTGTTCCTTTGCATGCTGCTTGCAAGATATCTTTTTGCAGGTATGGATAGGCGTTAGTAAATCCTTTGGTAGGGGTTTGGGATGGCCCTGACCTGAATGCCCTGGTTATCTTCGAAAAAGGTGATGCTCAGCGTATAGGTATAATCCATAGTACGGTTGTGCAAAACCGCCGGGTACCATCCGGGGATGGACCTCAGCACTCTAACGATCTCTTTG
>JAHEFC010000535.1 GCA_024640385.1 Sphingobacteriales bacterium | reverse complement strand
AAGCGGACAGCATGGGCATCCCTGGCGACAAGCTGAAAAACACGAAGCTATCTGCCGATACCATTGCCAGTGCAGTGCTTGCCTGGAGCAAGGGCGATAACTACAGTAAAACGAGAGGCGCTTCCAGGTATACCGTGGAAGAAGCACCGGGACGATGGGTTCCAACTCCTCCGATGTATGCTACAGCTGTGGAACCGCATTGGATGGAGATCAGGCCCATGGTGATCGATTCTGCGTCCTGTTTTAAATGCAGAAGGCCGCCGGCATATGATATGACCAACAAGAACGGCGAATATTATAAAGCGCTGATGGACGTGAAGCATATTGGTGACAGTCTTACCGCTGAACAAAAACACATCGCGGATTTCTGGGACGATAATCCGTTCAAGATGAATGTGACAGGTCATGTGATGTATGCCACCAAGAGGTTTTCTCCTCCAGGTCACTGGATGAATATCGTAGGGATCGGGGCACAGAAAGCAGGCGCAGATCTTCATACTACCATAGCCGCATACACGAAAACATCGATCGCATTGTTTGACGCATTTCTGGTTTGCTGGGATGAAAAATACAGGAGTAATTTCGTAAGGCCCGAAACGGTGATCAATCAGCTGATCGATCCAAATTGGCAGCCTTATATTCAAACACCACCATTCCCTTCTTATGTCAGCGGGCACTCTACGATCTCTGCCGCTGCAGCTGAAGTGATGACCGAGTATTTCGACAATGTTTCCTTTACAGATACTTCACTCAAGGAATTCGGAATAGGCAGCCGCGAGATCAGATCGTTCAGAGATGCCGCAAAAGAAGCAGGCATGTCCAGGATCTACGGCGGTATTCATTACAGCTTCGACAATACGGAAGGCGCCATGCTTGGCAGGAAGGTCGGGGAAACGGTGGTGCAGCGTTTACAATTTAAAAAAACAGGAAAATCAGCTGAACTCACAGAAAAATAGGAGTCACTGATCCTCAAAAACTAAAACTAATGAGAGCGATATCCCTCGTCGTGCTCCTTAGTGTAATGGCTTTTCAAAAAAGCTATACACAAGGATGTGTAGCCATCCGCAGTGCGGGTGGTATGAGTTGTTCACTGGATCATGCAACGGCCGACAGCAGTGGCTGGATGCTGTATATGAACAACAGGTATTTTAAGTCGTACAAACATTTTGTTGGTACAGAAGAACAGGAAGAACGTGTGGAGAATGGTACCGAAGTGATCAACCACAGTTACAACATGGACATTTTTCTGATCAAGAATATCAATCACCGGTGGTCGGTAGGCGTGAACCTCCCGATCAGTGCTTATACAAGATCTTCTTTGTACGAGCACGGAGGCAATGCTGCAGGACCATCAGCGCGCCATACCACCAGTTCTTTCGGGATCGGTGATATGCGTGTGGCGGTATACCGCTGGATCCTTGATCCCCGGAAACACATGAACTTCAATGTGCAGGCCGGTATTGGACTTAAACTTCCTACCGGTGATTACCAGTATGAAGACTATTTCTATAAGAACGATTCAGTAAAAGTGAACGGTCCTGTTGACCAGTCGATCCAATTGGGCGATGGCGGAACAGGTATCACTACAGAGATCAACACATTCTGGAATATCAGCCAGATGTTCAGTGTGTATGGAAACTTCTATTATCTCTTCAATCCCCGTGAACAGAACAGCGTATCTACAGCGCGTGGTGGAGTGCCATCTGCACAGAGCATCGCTTACGGTTCAAACGTGATGAGCGTGGCCGACCAGTGGATGTTCCGCACCGGGCTGAATTACCGCGTGAACAGGCTTACGGCTTCCATTGGATATCGTCGCGAGGAGATCCCTGTGTATGATGCATTTGGAGGAAGCAATGGTTTCAGAAGACCTGGCTATGTGGAATCGGTTGAACCAGGACTGGTTTACCAGCTGCGGAAGATGAATATTTATGCTTTTGTGCCTGTTGCCATAGTGAGGAACAGAACACAAAGTGTTCCGGACAAGATCCGTACGGAAATGACCGGCAGATATTCCCAAGGCGATGCCGCATTTGCCGACTATGCTATCAATATCGGTTTCAACATTAAACTCTGAAGTTGATGGGAAACATTACTAAAACGATAGCAATAGTTCTGGTGTTGGCTACAACAGGGTCGGTGGTGCAGGCACAGATGCCTGCAGACGGATTCACCATGTCTAAAGGCGAGATCTGCCTGGTGACAGATTATGGCCAAAGTTCATGGAAAGAATATTGGGAAGGCACAAAACTGAGGGAGAACCTTAACCTGGGAACCTTCACCTCAAAAATGATCATGCCGATGGCTGGTTATGGATTGAGCAACAAGCTCAATTTATTTGCAGGTCTTCCTTATATCAGCACCAGTTCTTCAGCTGGACAAATGACCGGCATGGAGGGCTGGCAGGATCTGTCCGTTTCAGCGAAGTATAAGTTAATTAAGAAGAAAAAAGAGCAGGGGACATTTTATACGTTCCTGACTGCAGGTTTCTCCCTGCCTGTAAGTGATTATGTGCCCGATTTTCTTCCCTACTCTATAGGGCTTGGA
>JAHEFC010000534.1 GCA_024640385.1 Sphingobacteriales bacterium | reverse complement strand
TGCTTCCAGTATGGGTAATCCCGTTCTGATCATCTTTTCGTTCGGTGAAATCACCTTTTCACGGCAAAGTTCGCCGTCTACCTGGTCTTGTTTCACCTTAACGCCATAAAATCCTGCCAAAGCCAATGCTAAAGTTCCTGCGATCATCCATTTACCCAATCTGGTTCTCATAACAGTCTATTTGATATATAGGACGAAGTTATTTTGGAAATGTTACACTTCAGGTTAATGAATATTAAAAATAGTTAAGAAATTTACCCCCTTAACCTTAAATCTATGAACGAGCAACTGGTAGAACGGCTGGCGCAGGAACTGGAAGAGATCAGGCAGAACGGTCTTTTTAAGACTGAAAGGGTGATCGAAAGCCCACAGGGAGCGGTGATACGGGTAGGCGGAAAGCAGGTGATCAATCTCTGTGCGAACAACTACCTGGGCCTCAGCTCGCACCCCAAAGTGATCTCAGCAGCAAAAAAATACATTGACCACCGCGGTTATGGCCTGAGCAGTGTGCGTTTTATCTGTGGCACCCAGGATATCCATAAAGAGCTGGAAGCCAAGATCTCCAAGTTTCTGGGCACGGAAGATACCATCCTCTATGCAGCGGCTTTTGACGCCAACGGAGGTGTTTTTGAACCCCTTTTCAATGAGCAGGACGCCATCATATCCGACGAGCTGAATCATGCGTCTATTATAGACGGGGTAAGGCTTTGCAAGGCCCAGCGCTTCAGGTACCTGCATAATAATATGGAAGACCTGGAAGTCAAACTCCAGGAAGCCGCCGGCGCCCGTAACAGGATCATTGTTACCGACGGCTCTTTCAGTATGGACGGAACCATAGCCCAGCTGGACAAGATCTGCGAACTGGCGGATAAATATGGCGCAGCCGTTATGATCGACGAATGCCACTCGTCCGGCTTTCTGGGGAAAACCGGCAGGGGTACCCACGAATACCGCGGAGTGATGGGCAGGATTGACATCATTACAGGTACACTGGGCAAGGCCCTGGGAGGTGCATCCGGCGGATTCACCAGCGGCCGGAAAGAAGTGATCGAAATGCTGAGGCAGAGAAGCCGGCCTTACCTATTCTCTAATACCCTGGCCCCCAGCATTGTAGGAGCCTCCATCGCCGTGCTGGATATGTTAAGCGAAACCACGGAGCTGAGGGATAAACTGGAATTCAATACAAAGTATTTCAGGCAAAAAATGACCGATGCCGGCTTCGATATCAAACCAGGAGACCATCCGATTGTTCCTATCATGTTATACGACGCGGTTTTGGCCCAAAAAATGGCTGCCAGGTTGTTAGAAGAAGGGATCTATGTGATCGGGTTTTTCTTCCCGGTGGTGCCCAAAGACAAAGCAAGGATCAGGGTGCAGCTCAGCGCGGCCCATGACGTGTCGCACCTGGATAAAGCCATCGCGGCATTTATCAAAGTGGGTACGGAACTGGGTGTTTTAAAATCGGTTACAGCATGATCAGAATAACAGCATTTTTAATCTCGACCCTTGTCTTTTTCTCCTGCACCATCAATAATGTTAAACAGGAAGACGATCTTAAAAAATATTTCGATGAGTTCAATGTAGACGGAACTTTTGCGATGTACGATAACAGCCGGGGCCAGCATACCATTTATAATCTTAAACGGGATACTACGGCATACAGTCCCGCTTCCACCTTCAAGATCGTCAATGCCCTGATCGCCCTGCATACCGGGAGGGTTACGTCGGACAGTTCGGTGATCAAGTGGGACGGTGTTGTACGGGCAAGGCCTGAATGGAACCAGGACCTCAGTCTTTACCATGCTTTCCGGGTTTCGGCGGTACCGCATTTTCAATCCATTGCCCGATCCATTGGCAGGGATACCATGCAGAAATGGCTGGACAGCCTCCGTTACGGGAACATGAAGATCGGGCCCCGTATAGATTCTTTCTGGCTTGATAACTCCCTGAAGGTGTCTAACGATGCACAGGTTTGGCTGGCCAAACTGCTGTATTTCAAACAGCTTCCGGTACGCCAGAGTGTACAGGAGGAGGTGAAGAAGATGATGATCCAGGAAAATAATACAGTGTACCAGCTGGCTTATAAAACAGGCTGGGGCCAAACCCCAGAAGGCAATGAGCTGGGCTGGGTGGTTGGCTGGATCGAAGAGAACCGGCACGTGTATTTCTTCTCCATGAATTTTGAATCGCCTGATCACCAGATCGATATGGTAACCGTGCGCAAAAAGATCCTCATGAAGATCCTGACGCATATTGGGTTTTTCCAGGGGAAGATGTGATTAGTTCGCTAGCCGGTTAGTATGTTAGCCGGCTAATGCATTGGATAAACAAGCTAGATAAGTACGTGTTACTGAGCCCTGGAAAACCTGGCTCTAACCTGCTTATCTGGTACATTTTCCGGTTAGCACATTAACCGGCAAGCACACTAAATTTGGTAACTAGCACAATTATTGCGCAGACAACAAGATGCTTCGTTTCGAACAAAATATTTTTCTCTTCGCGCTTGTGTTTGCGCCAGTTATCATTGCTATGTATATCGCGGTGGTGAAGTGGA
>JAHEFC010000218.1 GCA_024640385.1 Sphingobacteriales bacterium | reverse complement strand
AATTTCGGGCTGCTGTTCCTGAATGGATATAATACCATTCCCAGTAATCCATAGTAAAAAAGTATATCACCCGGCCATTGTAAAATATAAGCATTGATCAATCCAAACAACACCAGCCAGAGCAGCCTTCGATAATACAGCTCAGCTACACTGGGGCCGCCTGGTTTTTCTTTCTTACTCATCAGAAACAATACCATGCCCGCCCCGAATAACATAGAAAATAATCCCCTCATGGTACCGTCGAAAAAAGCAAGTACTACTTCAAACGTTTTAAAATCAGTTGAATCCCGGGGGCCTGTAAAAAGATCATGATAGATGATCTCGTCAAAACTGAAAATTGGAATGTTCATCAACAGTATCCCAAGCAAAGCCACTCCCCTGACCATGTCAACCGTTTTGATACGATCTGTTTTCCCTACCGGCTCAGGTATTTCATGGACTATAACCTCTGCCGGTACGCCGGCAATGAATCCAGTGGTAATTGTACTCATTGATGACGGTTATATGGTTGTTGGGATAGATGATGCCAGTTCTACTGTTTGCGCGCTTCGCCTGAATGGAACTTTCTTTTTATGTACCAGGGATTTCAATAACCACTCCGCCGGCCCCATATGAAAATACCGCAGCCAGAATGTACTGAACACTAACTGCACAATGAAGATCTCTAGCGCCAGGAAATAAAGTCCGAACTGACCAATGCGTCCGTAATAGCCCATACCGTATCCATAGAAAATAACGGAACAGATCATGCTTTGTAAAAGGTAATTGCTCAGGGCCATCTTTCCGATATCAGAGAATAAATTAAACAGTCCGGTAAGCAATCCCTTTCGGATAAAGAACATGACCATTGATGCGTATCCAATCACCATAAAGGCACGTTCGAAGGGCCAGAGTATGGAATGAGGAACAGCATATCGCTGAACATATTTCGTGTAATCGAGAATGGAAGCATTTAAAAAATATAAACGGAACCATCCGCATAACAATCCAAGCCCTATTCCCACTAAACCCAGCAGTAGATACTGGTCAGCTCTGAAACGCCCGTTGAAAAATCCAAGTTTGAACAGGAACATGCCAAACAACATGATTGACCCTAACTCCCATACACCCATCCGGTAAAACCAGGCGGCCTCCCGGCCTTGCGTATCCCTTAACTGGCTGTCCCAGTTCTTTGAATAACTCACGGTCTGCAGGGCTTTCATTTTAGCACTGTCGTTCTTCTTCTCCCATTTATATTTCTTCACAATGCCTTCCCAGGCTTGCTTCTCCTGGGCCTGCTTCCTGGTAAGGGTATCACCTGCTTTCTTTCTTAGACTGTCCCGTTTTGCGTCTATAGCCTTCCTGCCAGCACTGTCTGCCGGTGCCAATGCCAGTTTTGCAATACTGTCCCGCCTTTTATTGATGCTGTCTTTGGCTGCATATTTTTTTGCAAGACTATCCGCTACAACAAACTTGCTGTAGGCACTGGTATCGTCGTGATAGTTCCAGTACAACTTTCCTGAATTGATGCATAATACAACCAGGGCAGCAATCAATATACCCCTGGTACTCATCCTTGGAAATGGAAACAACAATAGCCCCATGATACCAAGATGGAACAGGATGTCCATGGGCCATAATAATATGATGGCATTGAATATTCCAAAAAGTATCAGCCACATATTTCGCCTTACATAAAGATCATTATTGGAGATCCCCGATCCGGCATGGGGCCTTACCAGAAATAAAACGACCCCTGCCCCGAATGCGAGTGAGATCAGCGCGGTCATTTTGGACTGTAACAAAAGAGAAATGGCTGCAAAGATCCGGTATCGCAATCCCGTTGGATTACCAACCAGGTTATATTGCATGCCTTCGCTGAAACCACCCCAATAATAAATGGAAACAAGCAGGCCTGCGGTGACGGCAATGCCTTTTAAAATGTCCAGCGACTGGATTCGGGAATGATCTGGCTCATAATTGGGTGAGAATGCCTGTACGGTTGAAGCATCAACAGGTTGTGAGGCTTCAATGAGGGATGACGCCATTAGTGTTGGTTTAAGGTTATAACAGTGTTACAACCTTAAAATACGGATAAATGAGTATTATGTTACACCATTCATCAATCTCCGTCAATATATCTTTTTGTGATGGGCTGATAACTGTCGATCCTCCTGTCCCGCAAAAATGGCCAATGGGTGCGGGTGGCATCAGTTCTGGCCAGGTCAAGTTCAGTCACTATCACTTCTTCATTATCGTGAGAAGCTTTATAAACTAACGCGCCCATCGGGTTGGCAATGAATGAACCTCCCCAGAATTTCATGGCACCTTCCTGTTCAAAACCCACCCGGTTCACACTTACCACATGTACGCCGTTTGCAACCGCATGGCTGCGTTGGATGGTTTGCCAGGCATTGTATTGCTCGGAGTTGGTTTCTTCATCCTGCGAACTGGCCCACCCTATGGCAGTTGGATAGAACAGGATCTCAGCACCCATGAGTGAAGTGATCCGTGCTGCTTAAGGATACCACTGGTCCCAGCAGATCAAGACACCCAGGGTCGCAAATTTTGTTTTGAAAACTTTATATCCCAGGTCGCCCGGGGTAAAATAGAATTTCTCGTAGTAAGCCGGGTCATCAGGGATATGCATCTTCCTGTATTTCCCAAGGTAAGATCCATCGGCATCGATCACTGCCGTAGTGTTATGGTAGATGCCCTGTGCCCTTTTTTCAAACAAAGAAGCGATGATCACCACGCCCAATTCTCCCGCAAGTGTTGACAATATTTCCGTTGAAGGTCCAGGAATGGGTTCAGCCAGTTTGAAATGCTCATAGTCTTCCACATCACAGAAATACAGAGAAGTGAACAGCTCCTGCAAACACACGATCTGGGCACCTTTCGCAGCTGCTTCACGCGTTTTCAATACAGCCTTCTGCAGGTTCTCCTCCTTCGCAGATGAACAGGTCATCTGCACCAAACCAACTTTTACTTTTGCCATCTTATGTATTAAGTTTCCACCAGCACCAGTGCATCCAGGCTCCTGATACCGATCTTTTTTTCTGTAATAAATCCTTCCGCATATTTTACGCCAATACGTTTACCCAACATACGCGCCCTGGCGATCACACTATCCAGGAAATCAGGCGTGGAAATATAGGTTTGAGGTTCGCCATCGTCATCCATCACTCCAAATTGCGTTGTATAGGCTTTGACCGACTCCATCCGCTGTTCAAACACATCACTGATATCTACCAACAGGTCTGGCTCGTGATACCAGTCCTGCATATAATGAAGCACGAATTTGGGCCTCCATTTTTCCTGGGCCCTGCCTTCATCATCTTTTGTTTCGATCTTGGCTAAACCCGAAAGGAAACTAGCATCTGCGATCAGGTGTCCGGCACGGCCATGATCCGGATGCCTGTCGTCCAGGATATTGCCGATCACGATCTCCGGACGATACTTACGGATCACCCTGATCAGCTGCAACTGATGCTCTTCATCGTTCCTGAAAAAACCATCCCTAAACTTGAGGTTCTCACGTAGTTTAACGCCAAGTATCACAGCCGCAGCAGCTGCTTCAGCGTAACGGGTTTCGATAGTGCCCCGGGTACCCAGTTCGCCTTGAGTGAGATCTACAATACCTGTTGCTTTACCATTCCTGGCTTCGTTGAGTAATACGCCGGAACAACCCAGCTCCACATCGTCGGGGTGGACGCCAATGGCAAGAATGTCGAGTTTCATGCGGCAAATATAATCATTAAGAGAGTCAGAGAGTCAAAGAGTCAGAGAGTCAGAATTAGAGAATGATCTCCAATTCTGACTCTCTGACTCTTTGACTCTCTGACTCTCTTAATTATGACCTTCCGTACATGGATGCCACTTCCTTTACGATCTTTTCCATCTCGGCATCGGTTGAGGTGGGGTCATAGTCCTGTTTCAGGTTACTGCCGAAAACCCAGGCTACTGTTTGCCAGAAACGTGCGGAAAAGCCTCCCTTGTATTCTTTGATCAGCTGGTAACAGCTGTTATTGGTTTCGCGGTTGATCAGTTTCATGAGCACTTTACCCTGGTATACTGAAAGCTGTGTGAGCGGATCAGCGAACTTCTTTTTCAACTCGGCTTCCTTGCTCTTGATATATTCTTTTCTCTTCCTTTCTCCATGGATCTTGCCAAGATTGAAGTTGATCTCATTGATGATATAGCTGGCCTGGATCGCATACGGATAAGTGACATATACTGCATTTCTCAGGCGGGTCCATTTCTTGTATCTCTCCTGCTGTTCAGGGGTCATTTTAGCAAATACATAGACCATGTCCAATTCCCGGTACGTCATGGTATCCCCGTTATATACAATAATAGGGACCAATAAAGTGTCGTTTGGACCGTATTTGGATTGCGCGGAAGAAGTCAAAGAGAAAAACAGAACAAAAGCAGCCAGGCTGAACGATCTCAGCATACCCTCTGCGTCTCCGCGTTTTTCTCTGCGTCTCATAATTGAAAGTTACAAAAGGTTATGGAATTCACATAGTACCTAAACCCTGAACCGTCGGTACATGCTTATCAAAAAGCCCAGGAACATGATGATGGTCCCAGCCCATAACACGTTGATATAGGGGAACTTGAACGCCTTCATGGTGATGTAACGCAATACGGCATTTGATTCTTTAAGGCCCAGCTCGATCTTGTCACCACTGACCCGGTTGATGTTCAATATCAGGTTCTGGGTCACCACGGTATCCAGTTTAACAGAAGGTTGTGAATCTTTTACAAAATAAGCCGGCTGGGAAACGTAACTGCGGCCATCTTTGGAAAAGACCTTAAGGTCAGAGAGCCAGGCGCTGTCAACTACCGGGAGATCCTTATTGTCGTTCCGGTTGGCCATAATGATATCTTCCACCAGCACAAACCCGTTTGAATAAAAAACCGTGTCGCCTTTTTTCACCCAATAGTTCCTGAATGAAGAAGTATCCTGTATTTTATCCGGATTAAGCCATGAAGTGATGTAAACAAAAATATCATTGGTAATATAATGCCTCGCCCCGGGATTGGAAGATAGATTCATTCCTTCTTCCGCCTTGACCAGGAAGGCATTCGGATAAATATTGAACGACTCTTTTATTTTGCCGGTAGCGGTATCTTTTGCTTCGAAATTGATCTTGAAATAGACCCTGTCGTTCTTCTTCACGGCAGAGTCGGCCTGGTAGGTCACCACATATTTGCCCATGGGGGTTGGCACGCCCTGGATAAGGGTAACGTTTTCCAGGGGGTTCTCTTCCTGGCCTTTCACATCTTTCAATCCCGCTACATTGATACCCGTGCTATTGATCGAAACCAGTTCTTTTTTTGAAGATGATATCAGGATGCCCACCAGCATAAGTCCAAATCCTACGTGCGATATAGAAGCTCCTGCTGCTTTCATGTTCCCTTTTAATACACTGAACATGTAAGCTCCATTGGCGATCACAGAATAGATCGCAGCCCAACTGGCCAGATGGATGGCAGCCAGAAACCCTATACCATATTTATCGTAATGGATGTACCCGAAAATAGTCAGCAAGGCAGACAGTACCAGAGCGATCACTGTTGGCCAAAGCAGGTTAGACCAGAAATATTTGCGGGTGGTATCCTTGTACTTGAAATACTGGGTGATGGCGGTCAATATACCGATCACCACAATCACCAGTATCATCACCCGATTGTAAACATATTCCACATCCTTCCCTATGGCCCATTTGGTATCAAACAGTTTATTGATGAATGGAAGCGATGTTAGCGTAATGATATATCCTGCCGACACAAAAAACAACAGTGAACCTACAAACATCCAGAACTCGCGTGAGTTCATGCTTTCCTCTTTCCTGATATCGGGGATCTCTTTCCTGTTTCTAATGAACAATACCAGGGGCCATGCCAGGAATACCAGCATCATCAGGATGAGGTGCCAGTACAGTGAATCTCCTTCGCCGGTAAATGAATGCACAGAAGTATCTCCAAGCACGCCGGTACGGGTAAGAAAAGTTGAATACAACACCAGCAAATAGGCCAGCGGGATGAACAGGTAGGTAGCTTTCAGGGAATGCCCGGTATGCTTATAGATCAGCATGGTGTGGATTCCTGCCACCATCAACATCCATGGAACCAAAGAAGCATTCTCCACCGGATCCCATGCCCAATAACCGCCGAAGGTCAGGGATTCATAGGCCCAGGCTGCACCCATCATGATACCCAAACCAAGTACGCCGCCATTGAACAATGCCCATGGCAAAGCATGTTTGATCCAGTCTTTGTATTCTCTTTTCCACAATGAGGCAATAACATAAGCAAATGGAACAATGGCAGAAGCAAAGCCGAGAAAAAGCACAGGAGGATGGATCACCATCCAGTAGTTCTGTAAAAGAATGTTGAGGCCATTGCCATCGGTGAGATATTTGAACAGGTAATTGGGGTCCTGGAAGATGGGGGCATCCGGAAATTCGTTTCGCATCAGCACAAATGGACTGGTGCCTATTCTTACTTTGAAAAAATAAATGCCGATCAGGAATGTGGAAAGGAATACCTGTGCCAGGCTCATCACCGTCATCACTGGTGGCTCCCATTTTTTTGCCGTTCTGATCACTACCAGCCCCAGCATGCTTTGCCAGAATGTCCAGAGCATGAAACTGCCCTCCTGCCCTTCCCAGAAACAACTGAGGAGGTATTGCATATCCAGGCTGCGTTTAGAATGCTGGTGGGCATACTTGTATTCAAAATAGTGATTGTAAATAATG
>JAHEFC010000016.1:16085-19843 GCA_024640385.1 Sphingobacteriales bacterium | reverse complement strand
TATTGCTATCAGGATCAGCACAAGTACAAAAGATGGAGAAAGCAGCTTTTTCATAGTACCTAAGAAGTTGTTTTCAGTTGTGTTCGAATTCAAAACGTTTTACTGGTGTTTTTATTGTTTATCGATTGCAATACAAATCTACATACTTAATTGAGCCGTAGATAATTGTGGAAAATTTGATACCTATTTCATTACCTGGGATTTCCAGCCATCATATCTGCCATTGTTTTTCTTCGCGAGCTGCATGAAATAGATGGTGATCTTGTCCATGACCTGCACATCCGGCTTGTCCTGACGCGAGATCACCAGTTTGAATGGATAATCGCCCGGTTCGGTTTTTTCCACAGGCATGTCAATCACATTGAATCGCGGCAAATCAAGGGCCGTCAGGAATCCCCTCCTGTTACCCTGGGTTTTGAAATAAAGGAAATGTTCTATGTCCCTGGTTTTTTCTGGGTTGTCTCCTTTTTCCAAAAGTGTTTTGATCATCCTCCTGTTTTCGATTTTTTCCATATCCACATCCGAGGGGTTGAGCACTTCGAAATAATTTGACCAGGTTTTATCGTATAAAGCCCTGACCAGCCAGGGAAAGTTGGAATGGTTCACCATCACTGCAGTACAGTTTGAAACATAGTCTAATGTGTCGAGCGTGTAATAATAAAACTCCCTTAAACCCCTTTGTGTGAATCTGCCTGCATAAATAGCTCCGTTATGGGTTTTCAAAGCCGCCTCCAGTTCGTTTTCTATCAGGATCAGTTCGTCACGGGAACTGTCTCCAGGAAAACCACTGGCATCCACATCTGCATATTTGGTTCTGAGTATCACCAGGTAGGGCCTTTCTTTCATGGGGGCCTTCTCCTTCAGTGCGAGATTGACCACGATCGACACCGGGTGGTTGTTGACCGACATAATAAAATTATCCCAGTTCTCATCCTGGGCCCTGAGCTCCGGGGAATGGGTGAAAAGGATAGAGAACAGCAGTAATGTTTGAATTATCTTCATATGAAACAGGCCAAAATAATTGCATTTGAGTTATAAATTGATGGCATTATGAAGATCTCTGCTATTATTAACTTTTTAGAAACAGTGGCTCCGCCTTCATTACAGGAGAGTTATGATAATTCGGGCCTTATAACAGGCAGTGGATCATGGGATTGTACCGGAATCCTTGTTTCGCTCGACGCCACCGAGCAGGTTGTTGCGGAAGCTGTTTCAAAAGGCTATAATCTTATCGTAGCCCATCATCCCATTGTTTTTTCAGGTTTGAAAAAGATTGATCCTTCTCATTATGTGGGCCGGGCTGTGATCGCTGCAATAAAACATGATATCGCCATTTATGCCATTCATACTAACCTGGACAATGTGATCCGCGGTGTTAATGGTAAAATGGCAGCTATGCTAGAATTGAGAAATATCTCCATTTTAAAGCCGCTTGCCGGGCAATTGGGAAAACTGGTGAGTTTTGTTCCCCATGCCCATTTGGACCGGGTGAGGAATGCGCTTTTCCAGGCGGGGGCAGGCCAGATCGGGAATTACGACGAAACTGGTTTCTACATAGAAGGGATGGGCAGTTTCCGGGCAGATCAGGCGGCAGATCCCTTTGTAGGGGATAAGGGCCTGAGACATTACGAACCGGAAACCCGGCTCGAAGTGATCTACCCTCTCCATATCCAGCAGCAACTCATTGCAGCATTGAAACAGGCCCATCCTTACGAAGAAGTGGCCTATGATCTGCTCCCTTTGCATAACGCGGATCAGAACCTGGGGTCAGGGTTGATCGGTGAATTGGAGAATGACTGGGACGAGCAGGAATTCCTGAGAAGGGTGGCGGTGATCTTCGGTTTGAAGGTGATCAGGCATACCCCCCTTTTAGGAAAACCGGTCAGGAAGATCGCCATTTGCGGCGGTGCCGGTAGTTTCTTGATTTCCAGGGCTTTACGCGCCGGGGCAGATATCTATATTACGGCTGATGTGAAATATCATGAGTTTTTTGAAGCCGATGGCAAACTGGTGATCGCAGACATCGGGCATTTTGAAAGCGAACAATTCACTATTAACCTGCTTTTTGACCTGTTGCAAGAAAAATTCCCTAATTTTGCCGTCCTGAAATCGGGAGTGGAAACCAATCCCGTTCAATACCTCATATAAATTCATATGGCAAACGTAAAAGAGTATTCTGTAGAAGAAAAACTTCTCTCCCTTCTCAATCTTCAGAAAATTGAAAGTGCTCTCGATGAAGTTCAGATCCTGAAAGGTGAACTTCCTATGGAAGTGAGTGATCTTGAAGATGAGATCCAGGGGCTGCACGCGAGGGAGACCCGTATCGAAGAAGAGATCAACGGTATCAATGAATTCATTGAGCAGAAGAAGGCCGCTATTACAGAGGCTCAGAATCTCATCAAGAAATATGAGAAGCAGACAGAGAATGTGAAGAATAACAGGGAGTTTGAAGCGATCAATAAAGAGATCGAAATGCAGACCCTGGAAATGAAGCTTGCTGAAAAGCATATCAAGGATGCCAATGAAGAGATAGCAGACAAGGCCAGGCTGCTTGACTCTGCAAAAAAGAATATAGGTGTAAAGGAAACCAACCTGAAGCACAAGAAAGGTGAACTTGAGAAGATCATCGGTGAAACAGAGAAAGAGGAGCAGGAGTTCCGCGACCAGGCTGTTGGAGCAAAGGAAAAAGTTGACCCCCGCCTTCTCGCATCCTATGAGCGGATCCGTAAGAATTACAGGAATGGCCTTGCGGTAGTTCCCATTGTCAGGGATGCATGCGGTGGTTGCTTCAACGCGATCCCTCCACAACGCCAGAGTGAGATCAGACAGCGGAAGAAGATCATTGTTTGCGAAAACTGCGGCAGGATCCTGGTTGACGAGGAACTGGCAGAAGCTGCAAAAGATAAAAAGGACTGATAATCCCGTTTAAATAATCATGAAAAGGCCGTGTTTACGGCCTTTTTTCATTTGTCCACATGCCGAATTTTGTTAATGCCTTCCGCTTAACTTTATGTCATGCTTTCGAGGTTATTTATCAGCAATTATGCCATCATCAGTGAAGTGGAGATCAGTTTCACAAAAGGGCTGAATATCATCACGGGGGAGACCGGTGCAGGTAAGAGTATCCTGATCGGTGCGCTGGGCCTGATCCTTGGCGAAAGGGCAGACAGTACCGTGCTATTGGACAAGACTAAAAAATGCCTGGTTGAGGGTGTATTTCCTCATGATAACAGGGAATCGGTCCAGCTTTTTTTTTCAGCTAACGATATTGACAGCGAAGGGGAGATCATTCTTCGGAGGGAGATCGCAGTAAATGGCAAATCGAGGGCTTTCATCAACGATAGCCCGGTTAACCTGTCCCAGCTTCAGCAGCTGGCCTCATTGCTTGTGGATCTTCATCAGCAGTTTGATACGCAGGAACTGGGGCAGGACAGGTTTCAGCTGGAGATCCTTGATGCACTGGCGGGCCAGGTTGCACTCCGCAGGGAATTTTCCGTTGCGTTCGGACATTTTTTAGTGGCGAGGGATGCGATGAGAAAACTGGAAAAAGCCAGGGAGGAATCTCTGAAAGAATATGATTATTTTCTTTACCTGCATACTGAACTTGAAGATGCGGCCTTTAAAACGGGTGAACTGGAGCAGCTTGAATCTGAATTGAACCTGCTTGCCAATGCTGAACAGGTAAATACCAGTTTATTGAAACTCAGTGCGGTACTGGATACAAATGAGCAGCCAGTGACACAGCAGTTGAAGTCGCT
>JAHEFC010000016.1:0-16075 GCA_024640385.1 Sphingobacteriales bacterium | reverse complement strand
AATCACTTGAATCGGTATCAAAATTTCATCCGGATCTGCAGGCACTTGCTGACAGGCTGCGCTCTGTACAGATAGAACTGAAAGATGTTTCTGCGGAAGCGGATCACCTGGCTGCAAGCATCTCCATGGACGCTGCCAGGTTGAATGAAGTGAATGACAGGTTGTCTCTTGGCTATAAGCTGATGAAGAAACACAGTGTGAAAGACACAGAGGGGTTGTTGCAGGTTCAGCGGCAGATAGGGGAGAATATAAGCAGGGTACTTAACCTGGATGATGAGATCGCAAAAGCGAAAAATGCACATGACCGTTTGCTGAAGCATGCTTCTGATCTTGCTGATGCATTATCGAAAGGAAGGAGTGCTGTGGTGGAAAAACTTGAATCCAATGTGAAAAAACTTTTGAATCGGGTGGGCATGCCTAATGCCATTTTAAAAGTTTCATTGGAGAAGGCCGACATGAACAATTCCGGTATCGACAAAGTTGAATTCCTTTTCGATGCCAATAAAAGTGGCCGTTTTGAGCCTTTACGGAAAGTGGGCAGCGGGGGCGAGTTCTCCAGGTTGCTGTTATGCATTAAAACACTGGTGGCTGGTTCGCTTTCCATGCCGCTCATGATATTTGATGAGATAGACACTGGTATCAGTGGCGAAGCTGCGAAGCAGGTCGGGATCCTCATGAAAGAAATGGGTCATTCCCACCAGGTGATCTCCATCACACACCAGGCCCAGATAGCCGCCAGGGCTGACTCTCACTATTTTGTTTATAAGAAAGAGATGAACGGTGCCATCAGAACCCAGTTAAAGAGGCTTAACGATGAAGAAAGGGTAGAGTTTATTGCCCGGATGATGAGCGGGGAAAAACCTTCACCGGCAGCCCTTGAAAGTGCCAAAGAACTGATTAGTGCGGGATAATTAGCTATTTTTACTTTTTACTTTTGAATTTTGACTTATTATGAACCAACTGCTTAAAGGAAAAAAAGGGATCATTTTCGGTGCGCTTGACGAAAAATCAATTGCATGGAAAACCGCTATTCAATGTCATGCGCAGGGTGCGGAGCTGGTACTCACCAATGCTCCAATTGCACTCAGGATGGGCCAGATCAACGAATTGGCAAAACAGGTCAATGCTCCTGTAATACCTGCCGATGTTGTGAATATGGACGACCTGAAAAAACTCTTCGAAGAGTCCATGAAACATTTTGGCGGCGGAATTGATTTTGTACTTCATTCCATTGGTATGAGCCTGAATGTTAGGAAAGGCAAGCATTATACAGAAATGGATTACGGTTTCAACCAAAAGACCCTTGATATTTCAGCCATGTCTCTCCACCGTGTGCTCCGCACCGCCTGGGAGTTGGATGCCCTTAATGAAGGTGGCAGTGTGGTTGCCCTGACCTATATTGCTGCACAAAGAGTATTCCCGGACTATAATGAAATGGCTGATGCAAAGGCACTCCTGGAAAGCGTGACCCGCAGCTTTGGATATCATTATGGCGTCAGGAAAAAAGTCAGGGTGAATACGATCTCCCAGTCGCCCACCCGAACAACGGCAGGAAGCGGCGTTAAAGGATTCGACGGATTCATCTCATATGCCGAGAAAATGAGTCCCCTGGGAAATGCCAGTGCAGAAGACTGTGCAAACTATTGTGTGACGATGTTCTCGGATCTCACGAGGATGGTCACTATGCAGAATTTGTTCCACGACGGCGGCTTCTCTTTCACCGGAGTGACTGAAGCGGTGATAAACCAAATGGAGAAATAATTCAGAGGGCCAGAGAGCCGGAGAGTAAGAGAGGAAGGATTGTTTGACATTCAGAAGTTCTACCTCTCTGTCATTCTGGCTATCTGGCATTCTGATATTGGCCTGTTCTTGCATTGGCGGCATTATTGATGTAATTTGAGTATGCGAAACCTTTCAAATTACAAGTAGACCGCATTTGGATAATCAGACGAATAGCAAAAGAAAAAAATTCCGCCCCCTGGTGCTGGCAGTATTGGTACCGATACTGTTTTTTTCTGCTATTCATTTTTTTGTGACCTCACAGATCAAAAGGATACTGCCAACGCTGGTAGAACAACTTTCTGATGGCGAATACCAGCTTACTTATCATCACCTGAAATTTGAATATTTCAGTCCATATCTCAAACTCAGCAAAGTCAGGTTAGCTCCGCTTAAACCGGGACTGGATAACGAATATGAAGTCTCCGTAGACTCGCTGTACCTGAGCCTTGAATCGATCCTTCCTTTGTTCCTCAACAGTGCCGTTTCCGTAAATGAGATCAGGATAGTCAACCCTTCGGTAGTTGCCAGAACGAATGTGATCAGGAAAGGCAGACAGGATGAAGCGGAGTTGCATGTGCAGGTGAGCAGGATGCAGGCGAATGCCATGAAATTCCTGAATGCGCTAAGCGTAGATCAATGCAATATCATGAACGGCTCGTTCAGGTATTATCCCATCCCCGGAAAATCCAACTATTTCAATATTGAACACGTAGACCTCAGTGTCAATAACCTGGTGATTCCGGAATTTCATGCCAACGATATAGAACAGATCAGGGCCGACATAAAACTCTCAATTAAAAATCCGGCGCTCAGGATCCCAGACAGCCTGCTCAATCTGCAGGTTGATTATTTCGAATGGGACAACCAGGCGCATTATGTGGATGTTGGCAAGTTTGAGATCAACCAGCGTTCGGCATTGCCATTGCGCGACAGTTTTGATGTGGCGCTGGATACGATACGTATCAGGAATATTGACTGGCCGGCATGGCTCGATTCAGGTATCATTAAACTGGATACCCTGATCGCAAACAATGGAAATCTTTATTTTGAATCTTCTGCAGACAGAAAGCAAAAAAGAAGACAGCCGGATACTGTTGATCTGAAGAAACTTAAATTCTGGGATGTGATAGGAGACCTTGAGATCAGTCATTTCTCTGCAAAGTATATCCGGGCAGCCATCATCAATAATAATCCCGGGCAGGAAAGGAATAATTCATTGATCGGCGACAGCCTTGTTATCAATGATCTGTCCATTCGTCCTGAAAGAAAAAACCCGGTCAAAGTCGGCGACCTTGGGCTGGGTGTACGTGAGTTCCAGGATCGCGGATCAGACAATCGATTCCAGTCATCGTTCTCACACCTGAAAGTGAAGGGGAATACGATGGAGCTTAATAATTACATGATCGTTTCAACCCGTCGGAGCAAATTGGGAGAAGGAGCAAAACTTTTCATACCCAGTTTGTTCATTGAAGGAATTTCACTGGAAGAAGTGATTGACAAGAAAGCATCCATTAAGCAGATCAGAATGGAGTCTCCGGAACTCACACTCAAAAAACTGCCTGCACAAAAACCGGGTTCAGAATTTTCATTGGAGGGTCTTAAAGAATTAAAGCCTTATGTGGATGTAGAAAAGATGGTGTTGAACAATGCTACAGTGACCGTACAGAACAACAAGGATACCGGGGTTTCTATGGGAACCAGGGAGTTCTCAGCTGTGATCCTCACCCGGGCGGCATTGAAAGCTCCCGATATGGAAAGCTTTCTTTCCAGTTTCAGGGATGTTAATATGAAGAGATTCTTCTTCATTACCCCCAGATTGGAATTACAGTTATATGCAGGAGCCGTTGATTACAATAACAAAGTCCTGAATTTTGCCAGGGTGCAGGGCTTCCTGAATCACAGGAAGATAAGTGCAGATCTGAACAATGTTACCATAGTGGCATCTGACGAATTGAATCCTTTCGGAAACGATGTTGTCTGGCACTTCAGCCATGTGGATGTAGAATCCGGAACGCTTGACATAAACCTTGACAGTTCAGGAAAGAAGGCCAGGTCAATTGAGGATCCTAACAAATTGCTGGGCCTGGTGGATTCAATGACCCTGGGGAATATTGTGGTCAGGTTCAATAGCAGTAAGCTGGAAGGGAAAGCTTTAGTGAATTCTGCGGTGATCATAGGGCACAGTATTCATCCGGGCTTTTATGAATGGGAACAGTCTAAAGTAATTGCCGATGATATTTTCATTAAAAGTCCTGATTTCAGTTTAAAAAGCAGGGAAGCGGATTTGAATTCAGCGGGTCTTTCTGTATTAAATGAAGCGGAAATTACCGTAGACAAGCCAGACATGAAACTGAACCTGACCACAAAGGAGATAAACTTCAAAGGGCAATTCAGGAATGTGGACCCCGCAAGAGTTGTACTTGACGAATTATCGCTGGTCAGGCCTAAGATCAATCTTGCCCTTCAGGCAGGAAAAAAAGCGGGCACAAACGAGGGCGGGTCTTTGCAATATTACCAGGTCTACAATTTCAATCTTGATGAACCAGTGATCAATGTAAGCCTGATCAGACCGGATGAACAGATCGACATTATAACAGGTGGAGAAACGATAAGAGGTGAAAATCTGATATGGGAAAAGACAACGGAAAGCAAGAGCCTGAGATTTGAAAATCTAAGGTCAGAACTGGATGGCATCAGAATGAGCACCAGGTTGAAAGAGATCTTCAAAGGAGGTATTAATTCAACAGCCATCACTTCTTTTTTAAAGAAAGACAGCCTGCCTCCCGTGATGAGTATTGCACATTTTGACATTGGTGCGGTAGATGTAGGCAGGATACATGATAACGATACGATGGAGATCAAAACAGGGGGAATCAAGTTGGGGCAGGTCAAAGGACTGGTATTAGAGAAAGATTCGATCATTCAGACTGCGTTGAAGCTTCCACCAGTCACCATACAGCCGGGAAGTTTTAAATTCAATACCCCAAAAGAAGAAATAGGAATTTATAATGTTGAGGTAAATACGGAAGAAGCGTTCCTGCGCTGGGACAGTCTTAATATTTTCAACCGGATTCCAAGAGATGAATATTTTGCTGGTCAGCCCTTTGAAAAAGACTATATCACACTGAGTACGGGGAAGTTGAGGGCCGATGATCTCAAGCCTGTTATTTACAACAGGGATACAACGGTATATATTAGAAAGCTTACTATTGATCCGCTTGATTTCAAAGTAGAGCGTGATAAAAGAATGGCGGATGATACCGTGAAATACAGGCCTATGCTGGCCAGGATGTTCAACAGGATGAAATTTCCGCTGAAAGTAGATTCCGTTAACCTGAATAATTCTGTGATCTGGCATAACGTGATCGATGAGAAAACGGAAAAGGAGGGAACTATTTATTTTACAGAGTTGAACGGGTATGTAACTAACATCAGGAATTTTGATATCAGGAGAGATGACAGTATACGGATCGATATTACCGGCAAGCTGATGGGACGGGGACAGTTGAGATTTTTATACAGGGAGTCTTATGAAGATAGTATCCAGGGATTCCTCATGACTGTGAGAATGGGTGGTATGGAAATGCAGGAACTCAACAGGCTTATGATCCCGCTTAACAATGTAAGGGTAGATAAAGGACTGATCCGGAGTGTAGCCATGAGGGTAAAGGGCAATGAATATCTGGCATACGGCTCCATGGACATGAACTATAATAACCTGAAAGTTTCGGTGCTTAATGAACAGAATAAAAAGCGGGGTATAGTTTCCTGGCTGGCCAATGTGTTTGTTAAAAGCCGGAACAACAACACAGGGATCATTTACACAGAAAGGCTGAAAGAAAAATCAGTCTTCAATTTCTGGTCCAGAATGTCACTGAATGGTTTGATGACCAACCTTGGCGTAAAGAAAAATGGAAAGCAGGTGAAGAAGTTCTATAAGGGCCTGGGAAAATATGACCTACCCCCGGACCTGTTCTGATCAGTATTCATCTTCGTTGAAAAAGAAGTCTTCCTGGCTGGGATAATCTGGCCAAATGTCTTCGATTCCTTCATAGATCTCGCCTTCATCTTCCAGTTCCTGGAGGTTTTCTACCACTTCGATAGGTGCACCACTCCGGATGGAGTAATCGATCAGTTCATCTTTAGTGGCGGGCCACGGTGCGTCTTCAAGGTAAGAGGCTAATTCTAGGGTCCAAAACATCGGTTAACACTTTAAATTTCCGCAAAAGTAATTTTTGTATCCGAATTACCAAATCCTATTATTAACAGGAAATGGCAGTTGGAGAACCTAAGAGAAGAATTCTCACATTCCCGGGGCTCCCTTCTCCTCGGCGTCGCTTTTTTGTGCATTTTTGTTGGAACGCAGAGACGAGAGGATAGAGAGACGCGGAGGTTTAACCTTTTGATTGTTGTTTATATGCTTAAAGCTGAGAATATTGTAAAGTCCTATGGCGATCTGAAAGTGCTGAAAGGTGTGGATCTTACGGTATCTGACGGCGAAATTGTTTGTATTGTGGGCTCCTCGGGTGCAGGTAAAAGCACTTTGCTACATATTTTGGGTACGCTTGACCAGGCTGATGAGGGCAGTATCAGTATTGCTGACCGGCGGGTCGACACGCTTCAGGGCAAGGCATTGGCGAAGTTCAGGAACGATAATATAGGCTTTGTATTCCAATTCCATCATCTGCTACCTGAGTTCACTGCCATAGAAAATGTTTCTATACCTGGCTGGATAGCGGGTAAGAAGAAAAAAGAAGTGGAGGAAAGGGCGAAGTTGCTGTTGGGGCTTTTGGGTTTGCAAGACAGGATGCAGAACAAGCCGGGGGCACTATCGGGAGGTGAACAGCAGCGGGTGGCGGTAGCCAGGGCCTTGATCAATCAACCCAGGATCGTATTTGCTGATGAACCAACCGGAAACCTCGATTCGGCCAATGCCAGAGAGTTGCACAACCTTTTTATTCGATTAAGGAATGAGTTCAACCAGACCTTCCTGATAGTTACCCACAATGAGGAACTTGCCGGTATGAGCGACAGAGTAATACACATGAAAGACGGAAACATTATTTAAATCCTGGCTTTCCAGGGCAGTTCCTCCACCTTCAATAACTGTGCGGCATATCGGGCCAACATAAAAAGATAATCGCTCAGCCTGTTCAGGTATTGAAGTATCAAGGGGTCAACTTCAAGACTTTCGAGCTCCAGCCTCACACAAGCCCTTTCAGACCTTCTGCACACACACCTGGCTATATGGAGATGGGACACCACCGGGTGCCCGCCTGGCAAAATAAATGACTTCATTGGAGGCAGTACGTCGTTCATCCTGTCTATCTCCTTTTCCAGTTGTAGGATATCTTCTCCCCTGAGGTCGGGGATCCTCATTTTGGGCTCCTTAATAGGGTCGCAGGCCAGGGAGGATCCAATGGTAAAAAGCCTGTCTTGTATTTCCAGTATGGTTTTCCTGGTCTGGTCATCTTGCACCAGGTCCCTGCAAAGTCCAAGGTAAGAATTGAGTTCATCAATACTGCCGTAAGCTTCTATCCGTAAATGGGATTTAGGCACCTTGGTGCCCCCGATCAGGGACGTAGTACCTTTATCACCAGTTTTAGTATAAATTTTCATTGACATAGCGGTTGTTCCTGCATGGTTAATGCCTGAAACCCTGTTTTTGTTCGGAATTTGAAAAAGATACGGTCAGCCGGCTAAAACGGATTGCTTGGTCTTGTCGGTTTCCACCAGTCCGTCCCGGAGTCGGATCACCCGGTGGGCATAGTTGGAAATGTCTTCCTCGTGTGTAACCAACACAACAGTATTTCCGTCTTCATGGATCTTGCTGAAAATATTCATGATCTCATATGAAGTTCTGGTATCCAGGTTGCCGGTTGGTTCATCGGCCAGAATGATAGATGGGTTGTTTACCAGTGCGCGGGCAATGGCAACACGCTGGCACTGACCTCCAGATAGTTCATTGGGTTTATGGTGGCTTCTGTCCAGCAGATCAACTTTCCTGATCACCTCCATGGCCATTTCAGTTCTTTGTTTTTTTGAAATACCTGCGTACACCAGGGGGAGGGCAACATTTTCAAGTGCTGTCAACCTGGGCAATAGGTTGAACTGTTGAAACACAAATCCGATTTCCTTATTCCTGATTTCCGCAAGCTCATTATCGGCCATCATGCTTACATCATTTCCGTTCAGGATGTATTTTCCGCTGGAGGGGGAGTCCAGGCATCCGAGTATATTCATCAAAGTACTCTTGCCGGATCCTGAGGGGCCCATAAGGGCTATATATTCATTGCGGTTGATGGAGAGGCTGATACCTTTCAGTACCTGGAGCTCCTGCCGGCCCATGAAATAACTTTTCTTGATATCTTCTAACTTGATTACCTGGCTCATTGCCTTGATTTATTTTCTGATCACTTTGGGTACCGTGAAAAAATGGCCATAAGGATCGGTTGCATTCTTCAATGCCTCTTCAGCTGTCACTGAGCCTTGTACCAGGTCCGTTCTAAGGCGGTTGACCTCCGTACTCATGTGCAATACCGGTTCCAGGCCTTCCGTATTGAGTTCGTTCAGTTTGTCCACAAAACTGATCATCCTCTGGAGGTCTTCCCTGATCTCATTCTTTTCTTCTTCGTTGAAATGGAGCCGGCTTAAATTGGCAAGGTGCGAAACCAGTTCGTCGTTCACTTCCATGGTGCAAAAATAGCTGAATTGGGGTTTATAACTCACTAATAGTGCTAAATGGTCAAAGCCTGTTACAACTGGCTGAGGGAAGCATCCTCACAATATCTTTATATTTGCCGCCATGGAAAATGCAATAGTCATGAGCGGGATCCGCCCTACGGGTTTCCTGCACCTGGGGAATTATTTTGGAGCGGTAAAGAATTATGTGAAGATGCAGGATGAGTTCACCTGTTATTTTATGGTGGCCGACCTCCATTCGCTTACTACTCACCCAGATACAAAAGAACTGAAGAACCATGTGACCAGGGTACTGGCTGAATACATTGCTTGCGGGCTGGACCCGGATAAAGCGGCATTGTACTGCCAGAGCCATATACGCGAAACCGCCGAACTCTACCTTTATCTTAATATGCTTGCCTACAAGGGCGAACTGGAGAAAACAGCTACATTTAAAGAGAAGGTACGGCAGCAGCCCGATAATGCCAATGCAGGGCTACTTACTTACCCCGTGTTGCAGGCGGCGGACATTATTATTCACAGGGCCACCCTGGTTCCGGTGGGGAAAGACCAGGAGCAACACCTTGAAATGGCCAGGAATTTTGCCAACCGTTTCAACCACAGGTATGGAGATGTTTTCCCTGAACCCAAGGCGTTCAACTACGGTGAACAGCTTATAAAAGTTCCCAGTCTTGACGGAACGGGCAAAATGAGTAAAAGCGAAAATCAGAACGCTACCATTTACCTCGCCGATGAAGATGAGCTGATCAGGAAGAAAGTGATGAAGGCTAAAACAGATGCTGGTCCAACAGAACCCAATTCACCCAAGCCTGATTATATAGAGAATATCTTCCTACTGATGAAGCTTGTATCAGCTGAGGAGGTGACTGCAAAGTTTGAATCAGATTATAATAATTGCACGATTAGATATGGTGATATGAAAAAACAGCTGGCCGAGGACATGGTGAAATTTATTGCTCCGATCCGCGAAAAAGCTGAAGCCATCAGGAACAACCATACACTCCTCAGGGAGGTAATGGAGAAAGGAGCCGCGAAAGCGGGAAAAAGCGCTGTTGCTACCATGGAAATAGTGCGCCAGGCTATTGGGCTTAAATATTACTAAAAGCTTTATCTTTAAAAACCTCTGGCCTTAACAATTATCTGAATCTTTTATGGCGAAAGCTAAGAAACCTAAACATATTGCCATTGCCGGCAATATCGGTGCGGGCAAAACAACCCTTACCGAACTGCTGAGCAAGCATTACCGCTGGATTCCCCAGTTTGAAGATGTGGATCATAACCCCTACCTGTTTGACTTTTATGAAGACATGCCAAGGTGGAGTTTCAATCTGCAGATTTTTTTTCTGAACAGCAGGCTGAATCAACTGGTAGATATTTCGAGGGGAACTGAAACGGTTATACAGGATCGGACCATTTATGAAGATGCGCATATTTTTGCGCCCAACCTGCATGAAATGGGTTTGATGAGCAAGAGGGATTTTGATAATTATTTCCAGTTCTTCCAGACCCTCAAACAAATGATACAACCGCCGGACATGCTGATCTACCTGCAGGCTTCAGTACCAACCCTGGTGGGCCAGATACAGAAAAGGGGCCGGGAATATGAAGAGAATATACGCCTCGATTATCTCAAGAGGCTGAATGAATACTACAACAAGTGGATCGAAGGGTATAAAGAAGGTCCGCTGCTCGTGATCAACGTGGATAAGAATAAGTTCGCGGAGAATGATGAGCACCTGGGCGAAATCATTCGCAAGATTGATTCGCAGCTTTACGGACTGTTTTAGAATGTGATAAATGTGATGGATGTGGGAATGTGGGAATTGCACATTTATCACATTTCATTCACCACATTCACCACATTCATCACATTCCCCCCACATTAAAAACAAGACCCCGCTATGACTAGCAGGGTCGCTAAAGCAAACAATCGATTAAGACCGCTAAGGAGTTGGAGATGCGGTGAGGATGTTTTTGTCAACGTCCTTCGCATATTTCACGAAATTCTTTATGAACAGACCGGCAAGCGCCCTGGCTTGCATATCGTAAGCATTTTTATCTTCCCATGTTGCCTCTGGATCCAGCAATTCGGCAGGTACGCCAGGGCAGGAAACGGGGATTGAAAGGTTGAAAACGGGTAACTGGCGATATTCAACATCGTCCAATAACCCTTCCAGTGCAGCAGTGATCATTGCCCTGGTAAGGTCAAGCTTCATTCTTTTTCCTTTGCCATAGGCACCTCCCGTCCATCCCGTATTGACAAGCCAGACGTTGACCTTATGGGTCTTCATTTTTTCTCCCAACATAGACGCATACCTGCCGGGATGCAATGGCAGGAATGGTGCGCCAAAACATGCGCTGAACGTGGCTTTCGGCTCGGTCACACCTGTTTCTGTACCGGCAACTTTTGCCGTATAGCCACTGATGAACTGGTACATGGCCTGTTCCGGTGTCAGCTTTGAAATGGGAGGCAGCACGCCATAGGCATCGCAGGTGAGGAAAAAGATATTTTTCGGGTGTTCTCCTACGGAAGGTTCAAGTGCATTGGGAATATAACTGATGGGATAAGACACCCTTGTGTTTTCGGTTATGCCTGCGTCAGTGAAATCTATCGAGTTGGTGCCTTCAAAAAACCGGGTGTTTTCTACAAGAGCACCCTGCCTGATGGCCTGGTATATATCTGGCTCTTTTTCTTCAGTGAGGTCAATGCATTTGGCATAACAACCTCCTTCAAAATTAAATATGCCTCCATCGTGCCATCCATGTTCATCATCTCCGATCAGTTGCCTGGAAGGGTCTGCACTCAGTGTTGTTTTTCCTGTACCGCTCAGGCCGAAGAATAAAGCGGTATCGCCCATTTGGCCCATGTTGGCTGAGCAGTGCATGCTGAGCACATTTCTTTCAACCGGCAGAACCAGGTTGAGCACCGTGAATATGCCTTTTTTCATTTCACCTGTATAACCTGTCCCGGCTATAAGGATCATGCGATGGCGGAAACTGATCAGGGCGGCATTGGACTGCCTGGTGCCGCATTCTTCCGGATCAAGCTGGAGTTCTGGGGCAGAGAACACATGCCAGTCAGGTGTGAAGCCCTCCAGTTCCTCATCCTTAGGCCTGAGAAACATGTTATAGGCAAAAAGATTATTGGCTGGCTTTTCGTTGATCACCCTCAAGTTTACCCTGAATTCAGGATCGGCGCAGGCATAACAGTCCCTTATCCAGAGGTCTTTCCTTGAAGCCAGGTGATCAGTGACTTTTTTGAAAACAATATCAAAATGCTTTTCAGAGATTGGAATGGAGAACTCGTTCCAGTTCACCAGGTTCTCAGTAATATGATCCCTGACAATGAATTTGTCTTTCGGAGACCGGCCAGTGAATTTTCCGGTGTTAATCACCAGTGCACCGGTGTTGCTCAGTTCGCCCTGCCTGTTGCGAAGTACTGCTTCGACCAGTTCTTCCGGCGCCAGCTGGTAGTGGATATCGTCAGCATACTTCAGCCCAAACTGCATCAGCTTGTGCCTGGGAATAAGTTGTAAAGTATCCGGAATCGACATAGGTACTCTTATGAGGCGCCAAATGTAATTATTTAAAACTTCTTTAAACAAATGCCAAAATGCCGGCAATTATTTAAATATTTATGCTAATAGGTTTTAGTTTTTGGAGAAATCTAAAAATACTAACGATTGTTAGCTCGTTGCCAAGTTATGGCCGTCAAGGTTGAATGAAATCTAAATTTTTATGTTGCTAACGAGTGCTAAAAATGACAGACAGCGATTGAATTGCCAATATCGAAAGGATTGGGATATTTTTTTGAGATACGTGAATTAGAGGCGAAGTTAAAAGGCGAAAGGCGAAAGGCGAAAGGCGAGAGGCGAAAGGTGAGAGGCGAGAGGCGAAAGGCATCGATCAATAAATGCAACGGGCTGCCTTCCACCTCTCGCCCCTCGCCCCTCGCCTCTCGCCTCTCGCCTTCCACCTCTCGCCTCTCACCTCTCGCCCCTCGCCTCATCTTATATTTCTTTATCTTGCGCCATATGAAATATCTGCCGCTTGACCCTTCCATTTTTGTCGAAAACAGGAAAAAATTTGTGGACAAAATGGAAAAGAATTCCATAGCTGTCTTCAATAGCAACGACGAATTACCCCTCAATGGTGACGCACTCTATAAGTTCAAACAGAATTCCGACCTCTATTGGCTCACGGGCATAGAACAGGAAGATACCATGCTGATCCTGTTTCCTGGCAACCCAGACCCGAAATTCAGGGAGGTGCTGGTTCTGGTGAGGCCCAATGAACTGAAAGAAAAATGGGATGGCAAAAGACTGAGAAAGGCAGAGGCAACATCCATTTCCGGTATCGAAACCATTGCCTGGCTCGATGTGCTGGATGGATTACTCCAGCCGATGATCCATCTTGCTGATACCATCTATCTCAATACCAACGAGAATGACAGGAAAGCAAACCTGGTTGCGGTTAGGGATTACCGTTATGCACAGGAAATGCAGTCCAGGTATCCCCTGCACCAGTACCGGAGATCAGCTAGGATCATGAAGGAATTAAGGCAGATCAAATCTGCCAAAGAAGTTGAAGTGATGAAAGTGGCGATGGATATCACTGATAAAACCTTCCGGCGCTTACTTGGTTTCATCAGGCCAGGGGTATGGGAATATGAGATAGAAGCAGAGATATATCACGAGTTCCTGCGGAACAGGGCTACCGGACCTGCCTATGGTTCCATTATTGCGAGTGGCGACAGGGCAAGGATACTGCACTATGTATCCAACAGCGAACAATGCCTGGACGGTGAAATGGTGCTGATGGATTTTGGCGCTGAATACGGTGGATATTGTGCAGATCTTACGCGTACTGTGCCTGTCAACGGAAAGTTCAGCAAGCGCCAGAGACAGGTGTATAATGCATGCCTTGAAATACACCGGTATTGTGTGAGCATATTGAAACCGGGCATTTCCATCATGGACTATACTGATAAAGTGGGAGACAAGGCTACTGAACAGTTTCTTAAGATCGGACTGATCAGGAAGTCTGACGTGAAAAATGAAGACCCTGAAAACAGGGCTTACAGGAAATATCTCTATCATGGCATATCACACCATCTTGGGATCGATGTTCATGACCTGGGTACTAAAACCGAACCCATAAAACCCGGAATGGTGTTTACCATTGAACCAGGTATCTATATCGAAGAAGAGCAGATGGGCGTAAGGATCGAAAATAATTTCTGGATCACAAGGAACGGCAGTATCGATCTCATGAAGAACATACCGATCACGGTTGAAGAGATCGAATCATTGATGAAGAAAAAATGAATCCCTCCACATGAAGAATATCCCGAATCTTTTCACTCTTCTTAATCTTGTTTTTGGCTGTATTGCGATCATTTTCATTCTCCAACCTGGGGAGTCGATCATGAATTTCAATGGGGAAGACTGGAAAGTCTATCTCCCTGAAAAGGTCCAATGGGGTGCTTTTTTTATTTTCATGGCAGCGGTGGTGGATTTCCTGGACGGCTTTGTGGCCCGTATCATGAAGGCTGACTCTGAAATGGGAAAGCAACTGGATTCTCTTGCTGACGTGGTAAGTTTTGGTGTGGCTCCAGGGATGATCATGTACCAGATGTTACGCCTTTCTTATGCCTATGAGCCCGATGGCCTGGATACCCCTTTTTATGTTCTTCTGCCTGCGCTGTTGCTGCCAGCAGCAACAGCCTGGAGACTGGCCCGTTTTAATATCGATCCGGGGCAGAAATATGGTTTCAAGGGCGTACCTGCTCCGGCGGGAGGATTGGTGATCGCGTCAATACCGATGATCGCCTTGTATAATTATTTTGGCGTGCAGGAATTTCTGCTCAATAAATGGGTGTTGTATGTGATCATTGGACTGGTCAGTTACCTGATGGTATCCACCCTTCCCCTGATGGGCCTTAAATTCACCAATTACAGCCTGAAGCAGAACTGGCCGAAATTTCTGCTGGCAGGAGTTGGCCTGGTCACTGCCATACTGTTTCAGTGGATGGCGGTTCCCGTCATATTCATACTTTATATTCTTTTATCTTTGCTCACTCAAAATAAAACCGCATGACCTATTCAGTTCATATCAATATAATGCCCCTGAAAGAATTGCTTGATCCGCAAGGAAAAGCAGTGCTCGGCGGCCTGAATAACCTGGGCCTTGGTTCGGTGGAAGATGTAAGGATAGGAAAACATATCACCCTGCAGGTGGATGCCGCTTCAAAAGAAGAAGCAGGTAAGATCGCGGAAGAGGCTACAAAAAAATTGTTGGCCAATGCTGTGATGGAGTCCTACGAGATCAGCATTGATTGATCATGTTGTATATCGTTCCAACACCAATAGGTAACCTGGGTGATATGACATTCAGGGCGGTTGAAGTGCTTA
This sequence comes from Sphingobacteriales bacterium, assembly GCA_024640385.1. Taxonomy (GTDB): domain Bacteria; phylum Bacteroidota; class Bacteroidia; order Chitinophagales; family Chitinophagaceae; genus Pollutibacter. Next base: position 1,178 of record JAHEFC010000016.1, on the reverse strand, counting down.
ACCAGGCCGACCTGATACTGGCTGAAGACACAAGAACATCTTCAGTTCTCCTCAACCATTATAATATTCACAAGCCGCTTTCTCCCTATCATCAGCATAACGAGCACAAGATCGTTGACCACCTGGTAGACCAGCTGGAGGCAGGGAAACAGATCGCGTTGTTAACAGACGCGGGCACGCCGGGTATTTCAGATCCGGCCTTCCTGTTGGTAAGGGCCTGTATCAAAAAAGGGGTAAAAGTGGAATGCCTTCCTGGTGCCACAGCTTTTGTTCCGGCCCTGGTGAATAGCGGACTGCCGATCAACAGGTTTTGTTTTGAAGGCTTCCTTCCCCTGAAAAAAGGCAGGCACACTTTATTCACCCGGCTGGCCGAAGAAGAGCGGACCATGGTATTTTATGAGTCACCCATGCGGTTGGTAAAAACACTCGCAGACTGCATCACCTGGTTTGGTGAAAACAGGATGTGTTGCGTAAGCCGCGAACTCACCAAAAAGTTTGAAGAAAATGCCCGGGGCAGTTTAAAGGAAGTGCATGATCATTTCGCTTCAAAAACGGTAAAAGGCGAGATCGTGATCGTTATAGCAGGTAAGGATTAGCGCTATTTAACTTCCCTCTTTGAAAGGTTGAATTAATTTTGCGTCTCCATAAATAACAGGAATGTTGAAAAAAATGTTTTCGTTGATCATACTGGCTTGTTTTTTTGCATTGCAATTATCTGCACAGGGTTATTGGCAACAGCGGGTGAAATACAGGATGGACGTAGCGCTGGATGCGCAGACCAATATCATCAGGGGAACACAAGTGATCGAATACACCAACAATTCTCCTGACTCGCTGAAGGTGCTTTTTTTTCACATGTACTGGAATGCATTTCAGCCTAATTCCATGATGGACGTGCGGAACAGGGAGCTCAGCCGAAGAGTGGTGGACAATAAAACAGATTGGGATTTTCAGATCGCAGACAAGATCGTCAGATTAAAACCGGAGGAAACCGGTTACCAAAAGCTCAACCTGGTAAAGGTGAATGGAAAACCCCAGCAAACAGAACTGCAGGAAACGATACTGAAAGTGGTGCTGAGTAAGCCGATTGCCCCGAAGTCGAAAGTATTGATAGAAACTGAGTTTGAAGCCCGTGTGCCATTGATCGTAAGAAGAGGCGGCCGCGAAAGTGCAGAGGG
>JAHEFC010000533.1 GCA_024640385.1 Sphingobacteriales bacterium | reverse complement strand
TATAGTATAGACTTCCGCTTTTTTGGCTTGCGCCGGCCCCAAGCAAGGCAATATAGGGTGCGTTGGGCGTGGTCTCATTCTGGGTATAGAACAACCTGTGCTGTTCAGGGATATACTGATCAAGAATATTGAAGCTTCCGTACCACTTGATCCTTACTGCATATTTTGGCAGATTATGTTCACCAAGAAGCTGGGTATTAAAAAAAGTATTTTGCCTGAAACTCAGTTCCTGTGCCTTTACCTTATCTCCATCGCCGGGACCAAGTATATAATCCCTTCCATCGTACCTGTCTATCACATAATCTGTACTATTCACATTCAGGATATTCCTGAAAGAGATCTTGTTATTTGAATTCAGTTGGATAGAAAAATTAGCCAGCACACCGGCAAGAACATCCTGTGAATATTTATTATTCTTATAATAGAGGTCCTGGGTTCCTTCATCATTGGCAATGATAGCGTTATCATAATTCAACCTGCGGTTGGTTTGATTGTATGTGAACGCAATGATCCCGCCGGCCTTCTTGCCGAAAAGCTTTCCCGTAAATCCACTGCTCAGCTGAAATTGTTTATTGAGTGGGGCATTCTTAGGGGTACCGGCCCAGACATTCCTGAAACCTTTGGCCAGTTCATTCTTTTGCGCCTGGTCAAGTTTATCGAACTCGGATTTTGTTGGCATATTGTCCGGGATCTTACGGGTACCGTCTTCAACACCGAGCCAATCCAGTTTACCGCCTTTATAGGAATAAAAATCCCTTCCAATGGTTGCAGAATTGAATCCCGTACCGATCTGGATGTTGAGGAAATCAGAACTGGGGATCTCTTTGGTCTGGACCTGAACCAGTCCTCCTGCCCATTCGCCTGATAATTCAGGGATGAAAGTTTTATTGATCACGATATTATCCACCATGGGAGCTGGGAAAAGGTCGTAGGAGAAAGTCTTTCTATCCGGTTCAGTACTGGAAAGCATAATACCATTCAGCATGGCCTGGTTATAACGGTCACTCAGCCCTCTTACCACCAGGTATTTACCTTCCTGCACAGATGTTCCAGGCACACGCTTAAGTACTTCACCTGTATTTTTATCTGGTGATCTTCTGATCGCTTCAGCTGAGATCACCTGCGCAACAACAGCCGTATTTCTCTGATACGAGATCATCGCAGAAACCGATTCCTTTCGAGCCGGGGTACCTTTGATCACCACTTCATTCAGCTGGTTTTTTGAAGATTCTTCCAGGAGAATATCAAGTGTGGTTTCTTTGCCGGCCTGTATTTCTATTTCATTGATTGATTTCTTATTATAGCCTACATAAGAAATTGTCAGGGAATATTTTCCCGGTGCAAGTGTAATAACATACCGGCCTTCAATATCTGACAGTATAGAACGGTTAGTCTCAGTGATTGAAAGAGTGGCTCCTGAAATAGCCTCGTTCTTATTATTAGTAACCTTACCTGTTAACTTTCCAGATTGAGCCTGGACATGAAAGAAAAAAAATACCGAAAAAAGCAAAAGAGTAAAAAACCGCATTACTAGGAATTTCCGGCAAAACTATAGGCACCCTGTTACCAGCATGTTAGTAAGCGATGAAGGTTGTGTTACCCGAATGTTACCGGAAAGTTAACAGTTGGCATATCCGGACTTGTCAGAACCTGAACTGCGTGCGAAGTGTGAATATGTTGTCCGACTTGTCTGAGGTATACCCCGTCAGAGAGGTAGTTTCATTCTTAACCCATTCATAATAGAAAAGGACTTTCAGGTTCTCATTAAAATGATAGAGATACCCGACACCTATAGTGCCAAACCTGATATCTGCATCGCCGAAGTTAGACTGCGGGTTTCCGATCTCTGTTCCTTTCACCTTGGTGTTTGGATCGTACCAGTCATATTTCAGCATGAACTGGTGTTTGGTATTGACTATATTCTGAAGAAAATACAGGAAGCCTCCCTGGAAAGGTCTCACATAAAGAGGAGCATATTTCCCGTTGCTCAGAACGGCGACCTGCGAAGGGGTCTCGCTGCTGTGTTCTGAACCGGTTTGAGTACCCTGCCAGTATTCAGCCCTGAATTCCGTAAAACCCCAACCCATTTTATATCTCAGTTGGGCATTGACCCCATAATATTGCCGTGGTAGTTTACCACCCGCCGTGCTGGTAACTGAATCGGCCACAAAAGACTTGATTCCGCTTTTTTCCTGGATGCGGTAACTGTAATTCGCGTTCTGGATCAGACCGCCTTCCAGTAAAGAAATACCACCCCCAAGACTAAGGTCTTTTGCCAGGCGCTGGGGTTTGATCACGATCTGCCCGATGAAATCCTTATAGCTGTCAAACTCACTGGGAGCAGTCAGACCCTGGCCATTGAAAACACCCGCGTCAACCCTGAAAAATTTACCGCCTCCGGTTTTCTTCCGGTCTTCGTATGAAATCATGAAACCCATATCCCGCTCAGTTTTCATGAGTGTCTGCGACATGCGGCCCCGCTCCGGAGTTTCCCTGTCACCTGAAGAGAGATTCACTTCAAAACCAAATGGGCGGGCGAACATACCCGTGGTAAATGCA
>JAHEFC010000532.1 GCA_024640385.1 Sphingobacteriales bacterium | reverse complement strand
GATATCCGGCCGGTCCAGCAATAAAATTTGTTCCGGAGCTTTCCCCTGCAAATTGAAGATGTCATCCGAATCCCCTTTTTTGAATACCCAAACGGGTTGCAGCTTCACGCCCTTTGATACTATGCTGCGCAGATTTTCAACCGAAGTATTTCCGATCTGTTGTATGGTTACACTGCAGTCACGATGGAAATAAACAGGATCGGGGATATGGTAGCGATAGAATGCATAGATATCATTCTTACTGTCAGATACCAAAGAGCCCTGGTAATCTCCCTGGTATTCCCCCTGTCCCCATCCTGAGCCGATATAGTCTTCCGTTCCCGTACCGGACAAGCTGGGTAGTTTGTTGTCACCGTCGATATAGATCTTTACTTCGCCTTCACCGAACCAAGTATTGCGGTACGCCGAATCTCCAATAACCCCGATGTTAGTGCCAATAAATCTTCCCTTACCGTTCACCCTGGGAAGTATTTCAAAATCCTTTCCGATCTCCGTTTTCATCACCCTGTTCCAGTAGGCATGAAAATACATGGCATCAGCAGGTACAGGCCCTGTTGTGTAATTGATGTCATACCATACCAGGGCATGTGAACTGGATTCATTGGTCAACACGATCCTGGCTCCTTTTTTATAGGGCATGGGTATGGTGAAGTTGAAACTCCTTCCTTCCGGATTAGAAAACAATGCATTTTTATAAGGCGTGGATAACCCCAGCCCCAATCCAAAAAAATCACCAATAGGAGCCGATACTGCAGGGATACTGCTGCCATCCCAGTACATGTCGATCCTCACCAGCCGACGTTGTTCTTCATTACGCGGGATGGTTCCACTCAGCCACATACGCCGTATCATGCCCATGCCTTTGACATCCATCAGTACAAGCTGTTCCCCTGACTTCAATGTGAAGAAAGCACTCCCTTTTGCACCTTTATTGGTTGCTCCGGCTGCACCTTTCCCTCCGGATGGATTTTCAGGACTTATCCATTTCGTTTCCGTTGATGGATGAGGCGGAGTGAAAAGTTCTTGTGAATGCACATATACCGATAGAAACATTGCAGCCAAAAAAAGGTAAATAGATCTATTCCGGGTCATGGTCAGAATTTTTTGATCAGTTCTTCCTGATTCTTTCAAGCTCCTTCTGCAGCTCAATGACTTTCTCAGGAAATTTATCTGCAAGGTTATTTTTTTCTCCAATATCATCTTTCAAATGATATAGCTGCGGTACGGTGTTGTTCCCGGTCTCAATATTCGTAAGATAGCTTACAGCCGGACCGTTATTGGGTTCAATATATTTCCAGTCACCATTAATAATGGCCAGCGTTCCCATGCCCTGTTCAACATAGATTGTTCTTCCTGTCTTTGTTTTTCCTGTAAGCGCAGCCCACATGTTTTGACTATCTGACGCTGTTGACGGAGTGCCTAGCATGGCTGAAAAACTGGCCAGCAGATCGATCTGGCTTACCATCGCATCTGATACACCTGGCTTCACCGTCCCTGGCCATCTTACAATAAATGGTACACGGGTACCCGCTTCAAAACTGCTGTATTTGCCGCCGCGAAGCGGTCCCCAGGGAGTATGCCCATTCAGTCTGCTAACGGCTTCATCTTCATACCCATCATCCAATACCGGCCCGTTATCGGAACTGAAGATCACGATGGTGTTTTTATCCAGTCCGAGGTCTTTTAATTCATTCATGATCTCGCCCACGGCCCAGTCTATCTGCAGGATGGCATCACCACGATAGCCCAGCCCGCTTTGGCCTTTGAAAACTGTAGATGGCATACGTGGTACATGGGGCTCTGTCAGCGAATAGAAAAGAAAGAAGGGTTCATGCCTGTGTGCCCTGATGAATTCGCGCGACTTATTCAAGAAAGTCAGGGGCATTTCTTCATCGGTCCACCTGGCCTTTGTTCCGCCTTTCATCCAGCCTATCCTGCCAATACCGTTGACAATGGTCATGTCGTGCCCATGGTTGGGCGAATTCTTCATTTTCAATAATTCCGGGTTTTCTTTACCGGTAGGATCGTTCCCGATCTTCTGCGTATAATTCACTTCAATAGGATCTGAGGCATCCGTACCTACTACATAATGATCTTTTAGGAATACCGTGGGTACGCGATCGGCGGTAGCCGGGAAAATGAATGAATGGTCAAAGCCGATCTCGTTCGGCCCTGGTTTGATCTCGCCGTTCCAGTCTTTTTCTACGGAATCCCCAAGACCCAGGTGCCATTTGCCTACAATGCCTGTTTTGTATCCTGCACGTTGAAATATAAGTGGGAGGGTGGTTCTGCCGGGTTCTATGATCAGCGCAGCGTCTCCGGGTAATACGCCCGTTCCTTTTTTTCGCCAGGGATATTCGCCCGTCATCATTCCATAACGTGAAGGCGTACACGTAGCCGAGGTGGAATGGGCATTGGTGAATCTCAGCCCCTCTGCTGCCAACTGGTCCAGAACGGGTGTTTTGATCTTTGTAGCGCCATAGCAACCGAGGTCGCCATATCCGAGATCGTCGGCATAGATAATGATGACATTAGGTTTTTTCTGCGCTGTAGAAATAACAG
>JAHEFC010000217.1 GCA_024640385.1 Sphingobacteriales bacterium | reverse complement strand
TACGGGATTCTGCCGGCAAGTGATACTGGAGGTCCCAGAAATTGCGGCTACCGCTTTTCCTGATAGCGGCTTCAACCCTGCCTGCTCCGCCATTATAGGCAGCGATCACCAGCAGCCAATCGCCCAGTTGGGCATACAGGCTCTTCAGGTATTTCGCCGCTGCATAAGTACTGCGGGAAAGGTCCCGGCGTTCATCGCGGTATTTGGATATTTTAAGGCCCATCAGTCTGCCGGTTTCAGGCATGAACTGCCAGGGTCCTACTGCACCAGCCCAGGATACTGCCGATGATTTAAGGTCAGATTCGATCACGGCCAGGTATTTGAGTTCCCTGGGTAGATGCTGGGAAACCAGGATCTTGTCTATCATCTGGAAATAAGGGATAGCCGTGGATTTCATCCTGATCAGCCTTTCTTCATGGATCTCCAGGTAGTCCTTTACAAAAGGAATAGCCCTGGGGTGAAGGGTCATCAGGCCTGTATAAGTAGGTTCCTCTTTCTTCTCAACAGTAAAAGGGAGATTTCTGATCGTGCGGTCCTTGGCGGGCATATTGCCCAGGAGCATCTCTTTAGAGACATCCGTTGTGTCGGCCCCAAGGCTGTGCTCAGCTACAGCGGTTGAGTAAGTGCCGATGAATGTTACCAATAAGGCACACAGTTTTAAAAAAGCCTGCATTGCGTTTTCATTTTGTTGCCCCGGTTAATAAATAGGTTACGCGGGTTTTCTTAGGAGAGGATAATGTCAGGGGCGTTCTTTGGTTGGTTCCACAGGACTGGGAAACGACTTAGAAGCACGGAGCAAAGTTAACTCTTTAAACCGGTTAGTCATAACCTGCACTCCAAAAGGCATGCCATTACTGTGGGTGGAGAGGGGGATGGAGATGGCGGGAATGCCTGATAGATTGGCAAATACGGTAAAAAGGTCGGCCAGGAACATTTCGATGGGATCCTTGCTTTTGTCGCCGAATGGAAAGGCGGGGGAGGGTACTGTGGGCATTAAAAGCAGGTCAAAATCCCTGAAAACCTCATCTGTCTTGTTGATAATCAGCCTTCTAACTCTTTGGGCCTGGGTAAAATAGGCGTCGTAGTAACCGGAGCTCAGCACGAAGTTTCCGAGCATGATCCTCCTTTTCACCTCTTTACCAAAGCCGGCTGAGCGGTTGTGTTGGTAAAAACCTGTTAAATCACCTGCGGGGTTCTTTTCCCGGGGGCCATATTTGACTCCGTCGAACCTGGAGAGGTTGGAAGAGGCCTCGGCGGTGGTCAGGATATAATAAGCGGGAACGATATAGTCCAGGTATTCGAATCTTACCGGGCTGACTTTGTGCCCCTGGGATTCCAGTTTTTTAAAAAAATCGTAGGTGGCGCTCCGGATCTCGGGGTCCAGGGAGGGGTGTTCCAGGCTTTCTTCAAAATAAGCGATCCGGTATTTTTCTGTCGTGTCGAGGTTTTCACTATAGGCCGGTACAGGTTCTGAGCTTACGGTACTATCAAACTCGTCTTGCCCCGCCATGACCTCCAGCAAAAGGGCAGCATCTTCTACCGTAGTGGAGAATATACCGATCTGGTCAAAGGAAGAGGCATAAGCGATCAATCCATACCTGGAGATCCGGCCGTAGGTTGGCTTAAGTCCAATGATCCCACAGAAATCAGCGGGCTGTCTTACAGAACCTCCTGTATCGCTTCCCAGGCTCACCATACAGAGCCCGGCTTGTACGGCAACAGCCGATCCACCTGAAGAGCCTCCGGGCACCCTGGATTCATCAAGCGCATTAAGGACCTTGCCGTAAGCAGAATGTTCATTGGAGGAGCCCATGGCGAATTCATCGCAATTCAGGGAGCCTATGATAATGGCATCTTCTGCCAGCAGTCTTTCAACCGCTGTAGCAGAGTATAAAGAAGTGAAACCTTTCAGGATCTTTGAAGCGGCAGTGACCTTATGGTCTTTATAGCAGATCACGTCTTTGATCCCGATCACAACGCCAAATAGCTTACCCAGCCTGGCTCCGCTGCTTTTCTTGCGGTCCAGTTCGGCAGCCCTTTCCCGGGCTTCGGCGTCAAAGACTTCTACAAATGCGTTGAGATGAGAAGTGGCGGAGACCCTCGACAGATAATGTTCCACTACCCGGGTACATTCAATAGTACCTTGTTCAATTTCTTTATGAAATTGCTCTATAGACTGATGTTGATACAAACTAAGGTTAGAATTTTAAGACACTAGGATGGAACCTGTGTTTTGTCTTTTTCGCTAATGCCCTCTTCGATCTCTTTCTTCACGTTTGACTTCGCATCGTTGAACTCACGGATACCACGACCGATACCTCTCATGAATTCAGGGATCTTTCTACCGCCAAAGAGTACGAGGACAGCAATAACGATGATGATCCATTCAGTTCCACCGGGCATGCTTAAGAGTAATACGCTGGATAACATTGTTCTCAGTTTTCTGTGTGAAATTCAAAGTTAGAATTCTGAATTCATACGGTCAAAACAAAAACGGGAGCCTGAGGGCTCCCGTTTGTTAAATTATTTTCAATGTTCTGATTACATTCTTTTTTCCTTGATCCTGGCGCTTTTGCCGCTCCTGGTACGCAGGAAGTAAAGCTTGGCGCGGCGCACTTTACCGGTCTTGTTCAGGATGATCGACTCGATATTAGGAGAGTTTACCGGGAAAGTCCTTTCAACTCCCACAGCGTCAGACACTTTGCGAACAGTGAATGTAGCGGTTGCTCCCTGACCCTGGCGCTTGATCACATCGCCTTTAAAGCTCTGGATACGCTCCTTATTACCTTCTACGATCTTATAGTTCACGGTAATATTGTCGCCTGCCTTGAATTTAGGCGTCTCTTTCTTCGTGGTCAGTTGCTCGTGTACAAAAGCTATTGCGGGATTCATATCCGTAAAATTTGGACGGCGAAGGTAGGAGAAAAATTTGGCTGCGCCAAATTTTGAATGTGATAAATGTGGAGAATGTGATAAATGTGGGAAATGAATGAGGGGGAATGTGGTGAATGGATGGAATGGGCATTTGCCACATTCTCACATTCATTAATCACATTCCCCACATTAATCACATTCCTCACATTGTCAGATCAAGGTTACCGCGCAACATTGACTGTGCGCTTCTCCCTGATCACGGTAACCTTGATCTGACCCGGGTATGTCATTTCGTTCTGGATCTTCTGGGCCATTTCGAAGCTGATCTTTTCTGAATCGGTATCGGTCACTTTATCAGCTTCTACGATTACCCTCAGCTCACGTCCGGCCTGGATGGCATAGGCCTTTTCAACTCCCTGGTAGGTCATGGCCAGGGTTTCAAGGTCTTTGATCCGCTGGATATACTGCTGCATGATCTCCCTCCTGGCGCCTGGCCTTGCGCCGCTGATGGCGTCACAGGCCTGAACAATTGGAGATATCACATAAGCCATTTCTATTTCGTCGTGGTGCGCCGCAATGGCGTTCACTACTGCGGGGTTCTCCCCGTATTTCTCAGCAAGTTTGCCTCCCAGAAGGGCGTGGCTGAGCTCGGTTTCTTCGTCCGGCACCTTGCCTATATCGTGCAGCAGACCAGCACGTTTGGCTAGTTTGGCGTTCATTCCAAGTTCTGCAGCCATAATACCGCAAAGATTGGCCACCTCGCGGCTATGCATCAGCAGGTTCTGGCCATAAGATGAGCGGAAGCGCATTTTGCCCACCACTCTTACCAGTTCTTTATGCAAACCGTGGATCCCCAGTTCGATCACTGCTCTCTCTCCGATATCCATGACCTGTTCTTCGATCTGTTTACGGGTTTTCTCCACCACCTCTTCAATACGGGCGGGGTGGATCCTGCCATCGGCTACCAGCCGCTGCAGGGATAACCTCGCGATCTCCCTTCTGAGGGGATCGAATGATGACAGTACGATGGCCTCCGGGGTATCGTCAACGATCAGGTCAACGCCTGTAGCAGCTTCAATGGCCCTGATGTTACGGCCTTCACGGCCAATGATCTGCCCTTTGATCTCATCACTTTCGAGGTTGAACACCGTAACCGTGTTTTCTATGGTTTGTTCCGCAGCCGTGCGCTGGATAGACTGGATGATGATCTTCCTGGCCTCTTTATTGGCTTTCTGCTTGGCGTCTTCAATGATCTCCTGCTGGATGGTAATGGCCTGGGACTGGGCTTCCTGCCTGAGGCTTTCCACCAGCTGGGACTTGGCTTCCTCGGCAGTCAGGCCGGCGATCTTTTCAAGCCGGCGGATATGCTCTTCCTGGTGCTTTTCCAGCTCGGTACGCTTCTGGTTGATCACTTCGATCTGGCGGTTCAGGTTCTCCTTGATGGCCTCATTTTCCTTGGTCTGCCTGTCAAGATTCTCCAGTTTGGAGTTGATGGATTGCTCTTTTTGCTTGATCCTGGTCTCCGAATCGTTGATCTTTTTGTTCCTTTCCAGTACCTCTTTGTCGTGCTCAGCCCTGAGTTGTACAAATTTCTCCTTGGCTTCGAGCATTTTCTCTTTCTTCAGAGTCTCCGACTGCATGCGGGCATCCGCAATGATCTTTTCTGCCTGTTGTGCTGCCTCATCTAATTGTTTGCGTGTATCCTTGGCGAACAGGAACTTACCCGCCCCTATGCCTATGGCTAAAGCAATTACACCAATTATAATGGGTAAAATCTGATTGAAATCCATGAATGTTGTGTTTTATCAATGTCACGTTATTAATCTTTCCGGCCATATCTGGCCTTAACCTACGAAGTTAAGTAATTAATCGATTTAGATCCCTGGGGCAATTTGGGGGGTCAGGCGGGAGGCGAGGGGGAAAGGCGAGAGGCGAAAGGCGAAAGGTGCAGTGAATACATTGCCACCTGGAACCTGTGTCACCTGGAACCTGCAACCTGCCACCTGCTTAAAGTGGTTTGTCCAGAAGCTGCTCCAGCCCCTCCAGTTCCTCGGAAATGCCGGCGATCGCTAAGCCACCCTGCTGCTGTTCAGTGACAAACCAGAGGAGGACCATCGATATATAATCCTGCATATCCTTGCCGGCGAAGTTGGTTTTGAACTCCACGATCTTGTCGTTGATCTGTTTGGAGATCTTCCTGACCTGCTCCTCATCCTGGGCGTCTATCCTTACCCGGTAGTTACGGTCACCAATCACAATATTTATTGATATGGAATTTTGCATTTGTATTTAATTTTCACATATATTTATGAACATTTTTTTCACCTCCGATTGGGTGATATAGCATAACCTTGAAGATACGCAAATCCTGATCCCTGGGAATAACTCATCCATTAACGCGTAAAATTGCTCTGATGTTTGCCAAGCCCAAATCAGCGGTCTTCATTGACTCTATGGTCTTCGAGGTGGATCACAAGGAAATACCTTCTTCCCTGCGTGCTGTTCTTAAAGATGAACAGGGCAGTATCATCGTTTCCATGGAAGCAGAGATCCCCCAGGGTCATACCAACTACAGATGGCGCGGCCTCAACGATGTTCCCTACGGAGTGTATGTGCTTGAACTGTTCAGCGGGGAATCAGAGACCCGTATGAGGATGGTAAAACGCATATGACCTACTGGCTGAGCATGGCAATGCAGCGGTCAATTTCCTTTATATAATGGTTCAACTGCTTTTCAAATGCTTTTTTTGAAGTCTCATCCATTTGCCCGGTTGATGCTTTCAGCAGGTTGACCTGCTCTTCCAACTGGCTCACCTTTCCTTTTAGCTCCAGTTCTATGCCTGTTCTGCGATCGAGCTCGGCTTTCAGTTTCTCATTTTCTTTTTCGAGCGACTGCTGTTTTTTTAAAAGGCCCTGGATCTTCAGCCTGATCCTTTCTATTTGTTCAGTGGGTGTTGTCATGCTTTTCTTATTTCAGCATTGAGTTCCTTTTCAAAAGTTACGATGATTTTCTGCATCATCTCATCAATATCCTTATCGGTAAGCGTTTTTTCTTCATCCAGGAATGTAAAACTCAGGGCCATGGATTTTTTGCCTGCTCCTAATTTCTCACTCTCGAATACATCGAAGAGATTGATCTGCCTGAGCCTGGGGATCCTGGTCATCTTAACGGCTTCTTCCACTTTGCTGTAGATCAGGTGCCTGTCTACAACAAAAGCCAGGTCACGCTGTACCGCCGGAAACTTCGGGATCTCCTGGTAGGCCAGCCTGATCTTTTCAACCAGTCTGATGCTGTTCTCCCATAATATATCAGCCACATAAACGTCCTGCTTGATATCGAACCTTGACACCAGGTTGTTGTTCACTTTCCCGATGCTGGCGATCACAGTGTCACCCGATCTGATCTGTACATGTTCATCAAGCCGGGTATGGTTTGACGTTTCAAAAATGAGATCCCTGATACCGAGCTGGGTCAACAGGGCCTGCACAACACCTTTCAGGTAGTAGATGTCTGAACTCTCTTTTTTGACATGCCAGTTGTCTTCCCTGGTTTTGCCGGTAACAAATAAGGCAAGATGTTCTACTTCTTTATAATTGCCCACACCGTTGGTGGAATAGGTTTTGCCGAATTCAAAAAGCCTGAGGCTGTTGTTCTTTCTGTTCAGGTTGTGCAATACGGTCTGCAGGCCGGTTTCAAGCATGGATACCCGCAGCGAATCCAGTTCTGCACTCAGGTTGTTCATCATTTTCACTGCAGTGGCCTGTTCTTCTTCCGTGAGAAACGCACTATTGGTAATAGAGTTGTTCATGATCTCGAAGAAGCCCATTCCCACCAGCACATTGGAGATCTTTTCCCTGAGAACAGGCTGAAAGATATTCTCTTCTGTGGAAGGT
>JAHEFC010000015.1:3214-19870 GCA_024640385.1 Sphingobacteriales bacterium | reverse complement strand
ATGTGAATCTACCTTCACAGCCTGAGATTCTTATAAATGCTGTTGTAAACAATGTACTCTGCAGGGGAACAGCTACAGGTTCCATAGACATCACGCTCAATGGAGGTTCGGGTGCAGGATTCCTGGTGCAGTGGACCGGAGGAATAAGTGCTACATCTGAAGACATTTCCGGTTTGTTGCCAGGTAACTATACCATTGCTGTTACAGACCTGGGCAGCGGCTGTGTGCTTACAAAAACCTATACCATCACTCAGCCTGCTGCAGCATTGAGTCTGACCGCAAAAGGCACAAATGCAACAGGGTGTAATACACCCGGAACAATTACGGCAACAGGCGCCGGCGGCACATCACCTTACCAATACAAACTGGATAATGGACAATACCAGGGTTCCGGATCCTTCTCGGGTTTTTATGGCGGCGGTACTTACACGGTTTGGGTGAAAGATGCCAATAATTGCACTACTTCAAAGATCATTACCATTACCGATAATGGCTCTGATGAATTTGAATCCAACAACAGTAAGAACAACGCTAAGCAGATCACTGCAGGTGTTCCCGTCAATGCAAGGATCGCATTGTCAACAGATGTAGCTGATTGGTTCAAATTCAATACATCAACATCAGGTACCTATATCGTTACACTGACCCATCCAACAACTGCATTTACATTTAATATTTATCCCGCAGGTAATAATGCCCCGGCATTAACGCCTTCAAATTCCACAGCAACCACTAAACAGTATTCGTTGCTTGGAGGTACTACATACTATGTAAGCATAACAGGAGGATTGTCATATCTCTGCTATTCATTGTCCGTATCCCAAAGTATAGGGACCGTGAGGGCGCCATCACAGGCCATGATGCAGGTGATGCCGTTCACAACCGGAGTTTATCCGAATCCACACCAGGGTTCATTCAGGATCAGGATCCTTTCTCCTGAATCAGGGGATGGCCATGTGATGATCATAAATAACCTGGGACAGATCGTTGCTGATAAAAAGGTCAGCCTGAACAAAGGGGCTGAAACATTGGTAGATTTCAGCGGGATGAAGCAGAACCTTCTGTTCTATAAAGTGATCGTGGGTAAAGAGATGAGAACAGGCAAAATTATCAGGAACTAGAGAATAAAGCCTTAATCCTTAAATACGAGCCCTGCCTGCTTACGGGCGGGGTTTTTTCTATCAGGCAGAAAATCTCCCGGCATTCAGAAATTCTATTGGCAATGATGTTTTCCCGTACATGGCAAGATCCGCCAGGATCTCTCCAACTACGGGAACAAACTTGAACCCATGACCCGAGAACCCCCAGGCCACACAAACCTGATCTTCCATGCCCGCAAGATTATCGATCACAAAATTTTCGTCTGGCGAATTGGAATACAGGCAAACCTTTGTGCTTTCTATCTCACCAGATGCCGGCGGTAAAAATTTTCGGGCAAAGTCAAGAAGATTCTCTGTGTCTTCAATTACAACCTTCCTGTTTACAGAATCAGCCTCTGTGTCGCTGCCGGGATAATGATATGCAAACTTCAACGCGCCCAAATGTGAGGGGATGATGGGAAACCCATAATAGGCGCCTTTATCATTTTCAGTAGCAATAAGCCAACAGGGAAATTTTTCTTTGGTGAATTGTTCGGGTTCTGCCGGTTTGAGCCAGGCCAGTACCTGCCGCGTTACCCTTAGATGTTTATCAATTCCCGGGATCATTTTTGCAGACCAGGCCCCGGCTGTGACTATAAGTTTCTTACATCTGTATTCAGCAATATTGGTTCGAACAGTAACATACCCAGGCTGCCCTCCGCCATTCCACCCCAATACCTGTTCCCGCTCATGAATTTCAGCACCCAAATCAATAGCATGATGTACGAGTGCCCTTATCGTATTTTCCGGTTCCACATAACCTGCATCCGGTTCAAACAAAGATTCGTAGCCAGTTGGTAAACTAAATTTTGTTGGCACACCCGATTCAAGTGGAATGTTGTACAGTTCCGCAGATCTCCTGATACTGTTGATCAGTTCATGGCCTTTTGGGGCTGCGTAGAACAAACCTGTTTTATGGTATAGTTGTTTACCCGAACGTTCCGTCAGTTCCTGCCAGTTCTCATAAGCCCTGATCAGCAAGGGGATATAATCCGGATGCTCGAAATAGGCTTTCCGGATGATCCTGGTTTCTCCTGCATGTGATCCCAATTCATGTGGTATGGTGAACTGTTCCAGGCCTAAAACAGATCTGCCACGCCTGGCTAAATGATAGCATGCTGCCGATCCCATGGACCCCACGCCTATGACGATATGATCGTAACTGATCATCATCAACAATTTATAAAAATTGAACGAAGAATTATTTTAATAAAACGCATAAAAGTTATCTATCAGATATTATTATTGTACTGCAGACGTTATTATCATAACTCTGAAACCAAAATTATTACCCATTAACTCTACAACGTTTCCCTTTTATGGATTCATCTAAAGTAGACATGTTCATCATGTCTAATTCGAAGTATTTTGAAAGTCAAACCTTATTGCCTATAAGAGAGAGGCTTATACAAACTGACGATTCCAGGTGGGCCGTTCTGCAAACCATGCAGTTTAAAGATCCTACCATGATCCTGATCATTTCTTTGCTTGTTGGTTATCTAGGTATCGACAGGTTCATGATCGGCGATACCGGTCTCGGTATTGGCAAACTGCTTACCTGTGGCGGATTTGGTATCTGGGCTATCATAGACTGGTTCCTGATCATGGGAGCCACACGCGAAAAGAACCTGGCACAGCTTCAACCCCTACTTGCCTGACCAATGAACAGGAACAGACTATATGGTTTACTGGCTGTTATGTGTGCCGCAGGCTATGCATGGATTTATTATAACCTGATTACAGCTGCAGACAATGAAGTGCACGCATGCATATTCAAGAGTGTAGCAGGCATCCCCTGCCCATCCTGCGGTTCTACCAGGTCAGTCATATCATTGATGCAGGGAGATATTGTACAGGCCGTGTTATGGAATCCGATGGGACTTTTCCTCCTGATCTCCATGGCTCTGATCCCATTGTGGATCGCGTACGACCTGTTCAATAAAAAGCGGACCCTGTTCATAGCCTACAGAAAAGCCGAGTTGTTTTTCAGCCGGAAAAGATTTGCCATTACGGCCCTGCTGCTGTTACTGGCAAACTGGATGTGGAATATTTACAAAGGACTATGATCATTGATAACGTAAGCTATTCGCCTACTGATCATGAAGCAGAAAAAGCTTCGAATAGTTATCTCATGTCGCTGGTTGCAGCAATAGCGGGGTTGCCTCTTCCTATCATCAACCTCATCGCTACATTCATATTTTATATGGGTAATCGAAAGGGTACATATTTTGTACGGTGGCATTGTACACAGGCCCTGCTGTCGCAGTTCTCCTTATTGTTCATGAACAGCTTTGGATTCTGGTGGACGGTTTCTATAGTTTTCAGCGATGCGGTAGTGACCAACTATTATGTGGCTTACGTGATCACAGTAATTCTTTTTAACCTCATTGAGTTCATTGCCACTATATATACTGCCATCCATACCAGGAGGGGCGAGCATGTCCGTTGGTGGCTATATGGAGACCTCACAAACCTGATATGCCCTCGTTGATATGAAGAAGATATTACTGCAGCTGACCATTGTGATCGGTTTGTTTTTTGGGACATGGCTGATCCTGAGCCAGGTGAACTGGATGAAGCTATTGAGGATCGAGAAGATCACTAAAAACACAGAAGAGAAACTGGGAGATCTGTTCTGGGAGATCTATAAGGATAAGGAGATCGGGGATACCCTTGTCACAAAACCGGTTGACAGTATTCTTACAAGGATCTGTACATCCAATCAGATCGATAAAAGCGCCATCAGGCTGCATATTGTTGATATTGAAGACGTCAATGCATTTGCCTTGCCCAATGGCCATATCGTTGTCAACAAAGGTTTGATCGTGGAAGCTCTGGATGAAGGCGAACTGGCTGGAGTGATGGGACATGAGCTGGCACATTTGCAGGAAAAACACGTGATGAAAAAGCTGCTGAAGGAAGTAGGCCTGTCTGTATTGATCTCGGTGACAACAGGCGGCGGCGGAGGTGAGGTGGCTGAAATAACAAGACTGCTATCTTCTTCAGCCTATGACCGTAAATTGGAGAAAGAGGCAGATATGAAGTCTGTAGACTATATGAATATGGCAAACCTTCCACCTGATCATCTTGCCAATTTCCTGTACAGGCTGGGAGAAAATGCCCCGGATAATATGCGTTACCTCACATGGGTGAGTACACATCCCGATTCTAAAGCGAGGGGTGAATATATTGTTGAATACAGCAAAGGCAAGTCTAACAAGTCCAGGCCGGTACTTGCCACTCAAACATGGAAGCAATTGAAGACTGCTGTTGGCGCTACTGAAGCAGAATGAACCTGCCGTTCTTTAACTGTTCCGTTCTTACTTTATGTTTCTCTACATCTGCCGGATAGAAATACGCATCGCGGAGTTTTTTCTCCGAAAAATATTTCAGCTGGTCGCCGAAATGTGGATTTCCTTCCTGTGAGGAGTTGCCATAACTCATGAGTACTTTCGCTTTTATTTTATTCCCGAATTCGATCACGCCCACCCAGGAGTCGCCCCCATCTATTTGAAATGTTTTTTCATCAACAGGGGAAGCGCCTGCAACACGAAAACTTCCAACGGCTCCCTCGCTGCCATTTGCCGGGAGGTCAATGGTACCTGAACGAAGGCGAACTATATCGCCGTATGGAATTGCCATGGTGCCATATTTGGTTTTAAGTTTTGCGGCCACTTCATCGAGTTTTGCCACAGCCCCCTTGGGATCTGCGAGTCCATCTGGTGTTTTTCGTGGATTCTTTTCGTCCCATTTAACCGCAAACATCCGGCCTGAGAACGGGTTCATGGCCATGGCCCACTGAATGAACAAAACAGCGCCAGTGCTGGTGGCATCCGCATTTCGGTCCCATTTCTCCAGCACAGCTTTTGCTTCTTTGCTGGTTGCAGTGCCATGCTCATCTATGGCTTTGAACAGGTCATCCAATACTCTTTCCGCAAGTTCCAGCCTGGTCGAATGTTTATATGCCACCAGTTCATCGAACGTGATCGAAGAGTCGTCGGCCATCATTCGAATGGAGCTTTGGTTGCGGAAATCCATGAAATGGGGCGACATATACGGCGGGTATTTCTTAGCATCAATTTCGAAAGGGTAAGTGCAGCTCCAGGGAGGATCGTTGGAATTCTGTAACCATCCGCTCGATGGATTTTTTAACTTGGGAAGGTCTTCATACGGATGTACCGTAGTCCATATATCTGAAGATTTTCCCCCCTTGATAATGTTATCCCATTTGGCCCAAGCTCCGTCAGCGCGTTTTGGAACCAGCCCATTGAACAGGTAGAAGATGTTTCCTTTTTTATCGGCATACATAATATTCCAGAAAGGGATCTGCGCCATCTTTACCGCTGATTCAAATTCCTCAAAACTCTTTGCGTTCGCCATCTTCCACCACTGGTAGCCAATGTTTGGCCTGTCGTACCCCGGCATCCTGATCGCCAGGGCTTTTTCTTTACCCATATTCACTACTGGGCCTTGTTCTGCGGTAAGTATGGTGAGTTCCTGTTCTCCCATCTTCCCATCCCCGTCTTTGTATTTGAGTATTTTCTTTCTTACTGTAAAATCTTTTTTTACTCCATCCAGGAGGTAGCCGCCATCTTTCAACTGCAACTCATAGGTATCTGCATTATCGATGGTGTTATTGGTATGGCTCCAGCCCAGGTTTTCATTGAAGGCGATGGCGATACCGGGTAATCCTACCAGATTAGAGCCATAGATATTCTGCCCGGGTTTCATCATATGGAATTCCGCAAACAGGAACTCTCCGAACCAGGGCAAATGAGGATTCTGAACCAGCATGGCTTTTTTTGAAGCGGAACGGGATGGGCCCACTGCGAGTGTGTTCGACCCCATTTCTTTCCATTCCAGGTCTCCTCCTAATTCACTCCCGCCAACAAATCTTCCAAATACAACGAATATCGCGTGCAGATTAACATCTTTTTCAGAGAAAGGAAGGATAACACGATTTTCGGGTTTAACCGATTCGGGATGTGCGGAGGCATAATCATTCAGTCCCCTGACATATGCCGACAGCATTTTTTTATATGCAGGGTCCTGATTGGCCGTCCATTCTTCTGCCAGTTCTGGAAAGCCGAGCATGTTAATGAACATGTCTTCCTTCAGCTTTTGTTTGCCCCAATATTCAGCGCCCTTGCCCCTGGCCCTTCCGTATAGTTCCGTGATGAGATTGCCATGCATTTGCATGGAAGCCCAGCCCTGGGCATACATCAGTTCTTCATCATTATTTGCTGTGATATGTGGGATGCCCCATTCATCCCATTGAATCGTAGCTGGTTTTTGCTGGGCGGTTGCATGAAAGATGGTGGCAATGAACAGAACGATCAGGTAGTATCTCATGGCATGAAATATGTTAACTGAATGTAAGAAATTAGGAATTCAGTTAATATTTTAAATGTTTACTGATGCAATCTTTACATTAGTAACTACAAAAATCATGAAAATGGCTAACAATAAGGTACCCACATACGGTAACGGTAAGATCTGTTACATAGAGCTGCCTACACGGGATATTGAGGAGTCGGCCACATTTTATGAGAAGATATTCGGATGGATGAAAAGAGTTAGGGGCGATGGATCGATCGCTTTTGATGATGGCGTTGGCGAGGTCAGCGGTACCTGGAGAACCGACAGGAAGCCAGTGGTTGAACTCGGTACGCTGATCCATATCATGGTAGATGATATTGAAGCAACCATGATGCTGATTGTTGAAAATGGGGGCCACATAGTACGGCAGGTTGGAGAAGATGCACCTGAGATCACGGCTTGGTTCAGGGATCCAACAGGCAATGTGCTGGGTTTGTATCAGGAACCTTAGTACATTTATTATTTTATGAAAAGCGTATTCATCCCGGTTCTGTTGTTGGTTTCGCTCGCAGCTTTTTCCCAGCCCAGAACAGATAAAGAGCTGTTGGATATCCTTAAACAGAATAGTGATCCTTTACTGCAAGAGGTGATCAGTCATCCTGAGGTCTACCGTTACCAGGTGATATATACGAGAATAGACCGCGATAAAAAGAACAAGCCTTCTTTCCATAATTACTATCTCAACGTTGATTCACTGATTTATTTCAATCCGGCATCTACTGTAAAGCTGCCGCTTGCATTTCTTTCACTGGAGAAATTACGCAGCATGAAGAATGAAGGGGTTGATATGAACACCCTCATGCAGTTCGACAGCTCCAGGCCCTGGCAGCGGAAACTATATGCCGACAGCACTTCGGAAACAGGAAAGCCTTCCATCGCACACTTCATCCGGAAAGCCTTGCTGGTCAGTGATAATGATGCCTATAACAGGATGTACCAGTTCATCGGGCAGCAAACCATCAACAGGAGGTTGCATGAGATGGGTTATCCCGACCTGAGGATCAGCAGGCAGTTCATGGGCCTTACCGTGGACCAGAACAGGTATACCAATCCAATACGATTCATTGATACAGAGGGAAAACTCATCTACCTGCAGCCAGAAGCATATAATCCTGATGCGTTCAACTTCTCACATATCAACAGGATGGGCAAGGGTTATCTCAATGCCAAAGACAGCCTGGTCAACGAGCCCATTGATTTTACGTTTGCCAATAATCTGACAGTTGAACATTTGCAGGGATTGCTGCAATCGGTCATGTTTCCCCAGTCGGTATCCAAAAAACAGCGCTTCCATTTAAGTAAAAACGATTATGCTTTTCTGTACAGATACCTGTCGCAATACCCGTCGGAGAGCGATTACCCAAAATATGATACGGCTAAGTTTTATGACAGCTACGTGAAATTCTATTTCAGGGATAGCACGCACCTGATGCCTGAACACGTAAGGGTTTTCAATAAAGTAGGCTGGGCCTATGGATGCTTAACCGATGTGAGTTATGTGGCAGATTTTAAAAATAATATTGAATTCATGCTTACGGCAACCATTTATGTGAATGCCGATGGTATTTTGAATGATGATAAATATGAGTACGATTCGGTAGGCTGGCCATTCATGAATAAACTGGGGCAAACCATTTATTCCTATGAGCTGAAAAGGCCAAGGCCATTCAGGCCGGATCTTTCTGGTTTCAAACTGGAATACCAGCCGCGTAAAGCCGACAGCAGACCTGCGATCAAAGAGGTTGATAACTAAAATAAGAGCGTGAGAGAGATAGAGAGGAAGAATAATTGTATGTTTAATAGTGATCAAAACCTGCTGTATGCGCCGAATAATTTCTGTTTTCTTCTTATTGTTTATTTCCTGTTTTTCATTTTCTCAAGCCAGGTATTATCTCACCGCAGACCGGGTGTTTGACGGGGAGAACATGCATACAGATTGGGCCGTGATAGTTGAAGGCAACAAGATCATTTCCGCAGGCGCCAATCTTAAAGTGCCTGAAGGTGCTTTGAAAATAAACTATCCAGGTTCCACGCTCACACCGGGTTTGATCGAAGGGCATTCTCACCTCCTGCTTTATCCCTATAATATTACAGATTGGGATACACAGGTGTTGAAAGAAACCGATGCCTACAGAACAGCCCGGGCAACTGTGCATGCCAAAAATACTTTGATGGCGGGGTTCACCAGTGCACGTGACCTCGGAACCGAAGGCGCTGGTTATGCTGATGTGGCGCTTAAGCGTGCCATTAACGAAGGCATCATTCCGGGACCCAGGTTGCAGGTGGCAGGCCGGGCAATTGTTGCCACTGGTTCATACGGACCCAAGGGGTATGACTATGATCAAACGATCATGCTGGGTGCAGAGCCGGCAGATGGAAATGACCTGGTACGCGTTGTTCGCGACCAGATCGGCAAAGGAGCAGATTTCATCAAGATCTATGCTGACTACCGCTGGGGAGTAAATGGAGAAGACCAGCCTTCATTCACATTGGACGAATTGAAACTTATCAATGAGGTGACCAGGAGCAGCGGCAGGGTGATGGTTTGTCATGCTAAAACAAAAGAAGCCATCCGTCGTGCGGTATTGGCAGGAGCGGAAACCATTGAACACGGGGATTTCATTGATGTGGAAACGGGCAGGCTGATGAAAGAACATAATGTCACTTATTTCCCAACAGTTTCGGCGGTAGACCAGATCACTCAGTATCGCGGTTGGAAGAAAGGGGTTGATCCTGACCCCGCCAATATTGTAAATAAGAAAAGAAGTTTTAAAGATGCCCTGGCATCCGGAGTAACAATAGGCATGGGCGGTGATGTGGGCGTTTATCCCCATGGTGAGAATTACCTGGAAATGGAGCTGATGGTAGAATACGGCATGAAGCCGTTGGATGTGCTGAAAGCCGCTACCATGGTGAATGCAAGGGCCATGCATTGGGAAAGCCAGGTGGGTTCCATTAAGCCGGGTATGAAGGCGGACTTTGCTATATTCTCAGGCGATCCATCCAGGAATATCTCTGATGTGAGAAAGGTTTTGTTTGTAATGAAAGACGGAATTATTTACAGGCAGTAGGCATAAGCAGGTTGCAGGTTGCAGGTTACAGGTTGCAGGTTACAGGTTCCAGTTGGTGGGGCTATTTGATGAATGGCTTTTGATGATCGGAGATTGATGGTAGATTGCAGGCATGCGAAAACTCATGTTCACCTCTATGCTGCTGTGTATGTATTGCAGTTCCTCTGCCCAGGCAACAGAAGAGGAATTGTTCAATGTGTTGAGGGCTAAAGACAGCCTGCTTTTCAATATCGGTTTTAATACCTGTGATATCTCCCAGTTCGAAAAACTGGTCTCAGACAATTTTGAATTTTACCACGATAGAGGTGGCATTACACCTGATAAGCAAAAGTTCATTGAAAGCATTCGGAATGGCCTCTGTAAAGATCCCGCGAATTTTCAATCAAGGCGGGAACTGGTGCCCGGCTCCCTGAAGGTTTTCCCCTTGACTGACAATGGCAAATTATATGGAGCTATTCAAACCGGTGAGCATAGATTTTTTGAGAACATAAAAGGCCAGCCTGAACGGCCCGCCAGTACTGCAAAATTCACTCACGTCTGGCTCCTGGAAAATGGAGAATGGAAGCTGGCCCGCGGATTAAGCTACGACCATCAGGCTCCCCGTTAATGCACCACAAACAATGAAATAAAGAATTTTTTTTCATTGGACTACAGTTTATAACTCAGTACGATATTTCCGAAATAGTTCGCATTCCTTGCCGCCGGCACGTAGGCATCGGGTAGTTGATTGGCGAACACCATTGTGAAATATTGGGTGCCGGTGATGTTGTTTATACCAAAACTTCCGTCAATTGTAAAATGTTTTCCGAGTATGCGCTGGATGCCGATCTTCCCATTGAGGAGGTTATAGCTTTCTGTCCACAGATCATTCAAAGACGTGATGGGCATTTTGTCCCTGTAGTTGTATGTGAAGTTAGCATATAGCCCCCCTGCCATATTCAGGTCTATGCCAATGTTGGCAACATAAGCCGGGACAGCGGCAACTTTTTTATTGCTGTAATCTTCTTTTACCGTGACTGATTTTTCAATGATGAAATGATCTCCATACTTGAAATCAGAATACGTGAAATTGGCGAAAGGCCTTACCGTTCTGAAAAACCTGGTGAACGATTCATAGGCCATCCACCTGAGGCTGGCCTCTACGCCTTTATGGATCTGCTCACCACCATTCACCATATACGAATACAGTGTGGTGTTGGGCGATACAGGAGATGCTACCGAAACGGCAGTCATCTTGTTTGAGAAGGTTGAATGGTATACGATCAGTTCATAAAAAAGATCATTTTTCAGCAGCTCTCCCCTTGAACCGATCTCAAACTGATTCCCAACTTCGGGAACCAGATCTTCATTCACCATACCTGTTGGGGGCGTGAGCGGAGTTGTATTGACTACGGGTGTAGTAATATAGAAATAGGAAGTTACCGGGGCCTTGTATCCTTTACTATATGAAGCAAATACAGAGATCTTCTGATCGAACACCTTGTTAATGGCCAGGTGAGGTGATACCATGTTGCCATAGTGTTTTTGAAACCTGTCCGGCCTGGTGGCCAGGGCGGTATTGAACCTGTCGTTCAGTTCCAGGTTTTGCGTACTGGATCCAACTCCTGCTGTGAATGAAAGGTCTTTGGGTAACACCAGGGTCCACTCTGTAAACAGGGAGCTTGTGCCTGCTTCAGTATAGACATTGGAAGTTGCGGTATTGATCACCCAGTAAGGGTTTACACCGTATATCCAGTTGGCGCCCGTATCTGAAGGGTTTTTCTTCATGCTGTATCCGATCACATTGGCCAGTTGCTTTTGTACCTCCAGGCCTGTAATGCCGTTCAGTACAATGCCATTGGCCAGATTGAATTTGGTATTGAAAACGGAACGAAGGCCATAATTCGTGGTCGACTTGTCCGTCCACCCACCGGCGGATGCTGCATTACTGTTGAAACCGGTTCCAAAAACTGTGGTAGAGTTGGATATGTTCTTTGAAAAATTATAGGTATGCCCGATGCCGGCACGGAATGTGACAACATTACTGTGCGCATCCCTTTTGATGTATTCAGGATTTCCTGAATAGTCATTGTTGTTATACTGCTGGATGGTGAGTTCACCTGCCCTTTCATCATAACTGTTGCTATAGCCGAAATAGGTGGAGATCGTCTGTTTTTCATTGGGCTGAAAGTCACCCATGAAATTTACAAAATCTTTTTTCGACTTGTTGTGGATGGTATAGCCGTCAGACTTCTGGTTGCCATAATTCAGTAATATGGAAGAATGATCTCCGCCGGTTTTGAGTGTTGTTGTAAAACGCTGCAGGCCATAGTTGCCTATCATTACCTGTTGCGAAACCGATGTTTCACCTTTAGGTGCTTTAGCAGTGGTGAAATTAACGGCACCGGCGATAGCCAGGCCGTATAGAGAACCTGCCGGTCCCTTGGTGATCTCCACATTTTGCAAGGAAGCATAGTCGATATCATCCAGGGTGGATATGCCTTCTGCGTCGGTGACCACAATACCATTCAGGTAAACTTTATATCCCTGGCCGTCGAAATTACTGCTGATGCCCCTGGTACCCCTGGCGCCATTGCCATAGCCACGGATATTGAATTGCTGGCCACCGCCTACAGAGCGCCGGTTCATGGAAACTCCGGGTACATTGGTTTGTATGGCATCATCCAGGAAAAGCCCCATGCCCCGGTTCAGTTCATTCTTGCCAAGCTTGGTTATGGAGGCCGGCTGAAACAGCAGTGCTTTATTGGGATTGGAACTGGTGCTTACTTCGATTGTTCCCAGGGTGGTTTCAGTTGCGCTGAGATAGATCTCACTCACTGAACAATTACTTACGGTAGCATTGACTGACTGGTATCCAACGTATGAAATACTGATCTTAATGATATCTGAACAGGGAAAACTGAATTTACCCTCTCTGTCAGTAACCATTTTTTTATTGCCATAGATCACTGTTGCACCGGCAAGTGGTTTTTTACTGATGGCATCGTAAACAATGGAATGGATGATCTGCTGTGCAGATGCATAGCTGCCCAAACTCATGAGCAGCATGAATAATAAAGATATTTTCCTCATGATTAATATATAGGGATGAATACATTATTCGCTTTAGATATAAAGCGATCTCCGGTAAGAAAAGAATATGGTAAGTATCAGCCCTGTGGCGGGGGAATGAGGATCTTACGGTGGTTTTCGCCATGCATATCCAGGCGAACGGGAAATCTGGTTGCAGAATTCTTTATATATAATATAGTAGCCGTAATTGGCTCATCTAAAATGCAAACCTGTTGGAATATTTGTGCGGCAATTTTTTTATCAGCCTGGTTTCCGGTTTGCTTTTTTGTGGTATGCGCATGTTTGGCCAGCAGTTCTTCCTCATTGCGGTCGTTGAGAACAAAATAGACGGTTTTCCCGTTCAGATTTTTTTTCTTCACAACATCATACAACTGCCCCTGGAAATAGAATTCGCGGCCTTCTTCCTTCCATTTGATCTGAGCATTTAATTCTACTTTTTCCAGTTCTGCATCATCTATCGTGCTGAGTATTTTCCATTTCTGCTCCTTACGGACCATGATCAGTTTGACTGAATAGATGAAATGATACCCCAGCTGACTGAAAAAAACCAGCGTCAGAAGTGCAATGGAAATCAGTTTCCTCATATAAGGGGAACAAATTAATGCAATTGTCTATAATAATTCAATTGATTATTTTGGACGCCTATGAACGGACCAGATAAATTCACAAAATTTCCGCTGCCGTTTTACGAGCGGCTTTGCTTCCTGAAGAACGTGGTAAAAAATCCGAACATCATAGTAGGCGACTATACCTATTATGATGATTTCGAAAGTGTGGAGAATTTTGAAAAGAACGTGAAATACCTTTTCGATTTTACGGGTGACAAGCTCATCATTGGAAAATTCTGCATGATCGCTTCCGGTGTTAGTTTTATCATGAACGGGGCCAATCATCTGACAGACGCGGTTTCGACTTACCCTTTTGCCATTTTCGGAAACGGCTGGGAAAATGCCATGGCGGGAAAGGTTTATCCGTTTAAAGGAAATACGGTGATTGGCAATGATGTCTGGATCGGTTATAATGCCACCATCATGGCGGGGGTAACCATCGGCGATGGGGCCATCATCGCCACAAATGCCACCGTTGTTAAAGATGTTGCTCCTTATTCAATAGTGGGCGGAAACCCGGCACAGGAGATCCGTAAAAGATTTTCGGATGATGTTATAAAAGAATTACTGGAGATCAGTTGGTGGGACTGGGATGCGGAAAAGATCACAAAAAATGTTCAGTATCTTACCGGCAATAACATCGATCAATTACTAAACGCCCATTGACCCAACATGAAGAGGATCTTTTTAGTAGCTGCACTGTTTTCTCAAATAGCTGCGGCGCAAACCACTATTCAATCACTGCCAAGGGAATTGAAATCGTATGCGTCGGACTGGCTTGTAAAGCCTTCTGAGATCAGGGCCGCTGTTTACCTGAGTGATGATAAAAAAGATATTGTGCTTTACAACGGTCTGGTCAAAAGAGTTTTCAGGCTGAGCCCGAATGTTGCCTGTATAGAATATACCAACATGATGAACGGGCAACAGTTGCTGCGTGCCGTGAAGCCTGAGGCGGTCATAAAAATCGACGGCAAAGAACATAAGGTAGGTGGTTTATATGGTCAGAAAGAGAAGGCATACCTGTTAAACAACTGGGTAGGTCAAATGACCGCTCATAATGAAGATCTGCAATTGAAAGGTTATGAGGTCAGTGAGTTAAAAGATCAGTTCCAATGGAAACCCGTAGGATGGAGCTCCAACAAAAAATCACCTACCGGCAAGGTGCTGATATTCGCATATTCTTCTCCGTTATTGCCAGGCCTCCTGGTAAAAGTGCATTATGAAATGTATGACGGTCTGCCCCTGGTAGTGAAATATCTGACTATTGATAACAGCGGCAGTTCTTCTTATAAAATAGACCGGGTAAAGAACGAGATCCTGGACCTCGTGGAGGAAGAGAGCGCTGTGGTGGGCAGTCCTGCGCAGATGAAAACTCAACAGGGCATTTACATTGAAACGAATTACGCTTTCAACAATGCCATGCGGTACCAGATCAGTGACCAGACAACCCACTGGCTGATCGACAGCAGTTATACTTCACAGGTGAACTATAATTACCAGACGCCCTGTGTGCTGGAGGTATACCCTGATAAGGCCCCGGGTATAGCATTAAAGCCGGGTGAAAATTTTAGATCGGTCAGGACCTATGAATTATTGATGGACAGTTACGACCGTGAACGGAGAGGTTTGTTTGTAAGGAAGATGTACAATAAGGTTGCTCCCTGGACCAATTCCAATCCCATTTTCATGCACCTGGTGAGCAGGAGTGATGATGAGGTGATGAGGGCGGTGGACCAGTGTGATTCTACTGGCTATGAGGCGCTGATATTGAGTTTTGGCTCGCACCTGAATATGGAAGACCAGTCTGAGGCAAACTTAAGCCGCTGGAAAAAACTCACTGAATATGCGCACCGTAAGGGGATCATGATAGGCGGGTATTCATTGTTCAGTTCAAGGAAGATCAGTGATGAAGATGATGTGATCAATCCGGCAACCGGGAAACCCGGGGGTGCATTTTTTGGCAACGCGCCTTGTTTTGGAAGCAAATGGGGGCTGGCTTACAGGGATAAGATCAAGAACTTTTTTACGTATACCGGCTTTGATATTTGGGAGAATGATGGCCCCTATCCGGGAGATCTATGTGCTTCAACAACCCATCCGGGTCATAATGACCTGGATGATTCGCAGTGGAGGCAGATGGAGATACAAAAAGATCTGTATCGTTGGCTGAATGAGAAAGGGGTGTATATCAACGCACCGGACTGGTATTTCCTGGATGGTACGCATAAGATCGCCATCGGCTATCGTGAGGTGAATTTTTCACTGCCCAGGGAGAACCAGAAGATCCTGAACAGGCAGAATATATTTGACGGCACCTGGGAGAAAACACCGTCAATGGGTTGGGGCTTTGTGCCCCTGGTAAAATACCAGGGAGGGGGTCCGGAAGCCGTATTGGAACCCCTGAGTGAACATTTGAAAGATTATGAGCAGCTGATGATGCAATACTATGGTGCAGGTGTACAGGCCTGTTATCGGGGCCCAAGATTATATGATACGGAGACAACCAGGCAAACGGTTATTGGTGTGATCAATTGGTATAAGAAATACAGGGACATACTTAATGCTGATCTTATACACCTGAGGAGGGCCGACGGAAGAAGCTGGGATGGCTGGATGCATGTGAACCCTGCGTTGAAGCAGAAAGGGTTGATGATGTTGTTCAATCCAACGGACAAGGAGATCAAAACGGAGATCGCTGTTCCTGTTTATTATACCGGGTTACATTCAACTGTGAAGATCAGGGAGAAGGAAGGGGTGTCAAAAACTTACAGCGTTAGCCGGGATTATAAGGTCATGTTACCTGTTACCCTCCCAGCCGGGACCTACTCCTGGTGGGTGGTAGAATAGCAGGTTGCAGGTGGCAGGTTGCAGATGGCAGGTTGCAGATGCCTGAATATTCTTCTTGTTTTCATGAAATAGTTCTGATCAAAATTGATATAGTTTGAACACTTCAGTTACTTTGACGCAGGAATGCACACGAACCCCACTACAACAACCATTAAGGAGATCGCAAAAAGACTGAAAGTGTCTCCTTCAACCGTATCGCGGGCGCTGAACAATAACCAGCGGATCGGTTTGAAAACCCGTATGGAAGTTCAGAAACTGGCAAAGGAGTTGAATTATGAGCCCAACAACCGGGCCATCTTTTTCAAACAAAAAAGAACCTATGTAATTGGTGTGGTGATTCCTTTCATCAGGGAGGAGTTTTTCTCACAGGCTATCAGTGGCATCGAAGCTGCAGCATTAGATAATGATTACACTATTCTTTTTGGACAGAGCTATGACGATCCTGAAAGAGAGTTGAGGGTTATGGCCGCTATGAAGAAACAGGGCGTTGACGGGATGATCATATCGCTGTCTAAAAAAACAAGGTATACGAGCCAGCTT
>JAHEFC010000015.1:0-3204 GCA_024640385.1 Sphingobacteriales bacterium | reverse complement strand
GTGTGCCTTCCGACGAAGACACCAACCAGGTTTATTGTAATATGTATAAAGGGACAGTGTCTATGGTAAACTGGCTCTTGGGAAAGGGATATAAGCGAATTGCCTTGATCAATGGCCCTGACGAATTACTGGCCAGCAAGCAAAGGTTTAAGGGCTATATGGATGGCATGGCAAGCAGAAAACTCAAAGTGGACATGCAGCTGGTGGAGGTATCGGACCTCTCAACGGAGAGTACAAACAAGGTGATGGAGAATTTTCTGTCTATGAAAAATCCTCCCAATGCCATTATATCTTTCAATGAATATGTACATATGGACGCCGTGAAATATGCTGAGAGCAAGGGTGTCAAGATCAACAAGGACATCATGTTCGCCAGTTTTGCGCATTTGTCCATAACCAACTATACTGCTCACCCGCCTGTTATCTCGGTGGAACAGTTTCCTTATCTGCAGGGTGAGAAAGCTGTGGAAATGCTGATACGGCTTTTGAATAATCCGGATGAGAAGATGTATTACAAGGAAGAGATCGAACCTCAGCTATTTGTCCATCATTAAGATAGGACAATCGGTTGCACTTGATTTCCTATGAATATTGCTATACCTTGATTGAAGACAACAAGTTGAGTTAAGGTCTCATATTACCCCGGGTTGGAGTTTCCCGGGGTTTTTTATTCAGGTTGCAGGTTACAGGTTGCAGGTTGCATTTTGTCTGCAACCTGCAACCTGTAACCTGCAACCTGCTCTACGGTCCTTCCGCCGGCGGCGGAATTTCGAATGGCGGCGGATTTTCAAATGGGTCCTCCTCGGGGATGATGTCTGGCTCTTCTTCCGGTAAAATCGGAATAGCAGGATCCTCTCCAGGCTGGAACTCGGGGAATTCCGGTTTAGGAACTTCAGGGTTGATATGTTTCTTCTTATCCATATGGGTATCATTTGATACTACACACCAAACGGGTAGGTCTCTGGCATTTCATTGCCATGTGGTTTGATATGCAGCGGATATAACGCTTTAGTTTCATTGAGATAGATAAAGGCATCGTACCTCAACGGAATGATAGTAGGCACATAATTGCCGTATTCTTCAAATTTGGGATCATAGACTACGCCAACTGCCCGGTGGCCATAATGGTTTTCCATCATTAAATAGTTATTGAGCAGGCCTTCGGTAAGGATCAGTTTATTTTCCTCTCCCGCCAGGTGCAGGTAATATTCCCAGCTGTTTTCGCGGGCCGGAGGAAGCGGTATCCTGTACATTTCTGAGCCCCAGGATCTGCCCGAGATCACGGAGCCCTTGTAGGAACCAAAACCTACCAATACCACACCTTCCTGCTGGTGCCTGATCCGGGCGATCTCTCCAAGGTTGAACATTCCTTCGTCCACCATATCAGTTGCCCGTGCATCGCCGATATGTGTATTGTGTGCCCAGACAATGATCTTCGAGTCGGGTCCATGAAATTCAAGCAGCCTTTCCAGGGTATCTGCCATGTGTTTGTCGCGCAGGTTCCAGCTATGAGGCCCGCCTTGCAGCATGATACGATAGTATTCTTCGGCATTCACTGCTATCCTGGCGTTCTGTTCAACACTGAACACATTTTCAGGATCTGAGTTGTAAGTGGCAATTTTTTGCCTGATGTTGAGGAGAAGATCCTTCACTTCTGATTCGCAGAGTTCAGGAACAAATCGCGATGCCCTGCCGTAGGAGATACCCTCTCCTTTTCGGTAGGGTTCAAAACAGTGGAAAGCCTCTTCAGCGAGGTGCATGGCAGCCGGATCTGTTTTCTCCAGGTAGTCCATGATGCTTTTCATGCTTTCCCAGAGACTGTATACATCAAGCCCGTAAAATCCAACTTTTTCGTGGGGAGGCCTGGACCTGTTATGTTCTTTCATCCAGTTCACCAGGGCTACCATTTCCCAATTGGCCCACATCCAGGTTGGCCAGCGGTTAAAATTCCTAAGTACGTCAATACTGTTCTTTTCGGGGGTGTCATACCCTTTGATAAACCGATTCACCTCGAAGGCATCCGGCCAGTCTCCTTCAACGGCAATGCAGTTAAAGCCTTTCTCTTCTATGAGTCTTTGAGAGATATATGCCCTCCATGTATAGTATTCATGGGTGCCATGGGTTGCTTCGCCAAGCATTACGATCCTGGCATTTCCAATTTTATCGAATAAAGGTTGCAGGGCGGCTTTGCCGGGTAATGGGAGAGATGACTGCTGGATTACATTCACCACTTCCTTTTCCTGTAGAACCGGGCTTTCTGTGAGATTTCTGCGCATGGAGAAGTGATTAAAACGTTCATTAACAAAGGTCCTCCAATTGCATGCCTCAAAATATGATGAAGGTCATTTGAATTGTTAAATGAGATTTTTCTTTTTTAACAAAGGCACGCTGAGGGGCAGGTAGCAGGTTGCAGGTAGCAGGTTGCAGCATATTTGTAATCGGGATTTCGCGAAGTAATGAACGCCATTCGTCAGTCCCCATAGTCATCCGCTCAATCTCGCTGTATTAGCAATGGCATAAGTATACATTGCCTTAATTGGCAAAACCCATATTTATGTTCCCGAAATGCATTCTCCTCTCGTTGTTGATCATTCCAATCCTGGATCTTTCTGCCCAGGATTCATCTTTTACTTACAAAGAAGTCATCTATGGAAGAAAAGACGGGCTGGCATTGACCATGATCGTTGCCGAGCCCAAAGTAAAGAAGAATGAAGCAGTGATCATCTATGTAGTCAGCGGCGGATGGTCGTCCTATATCGGGGGATTTGCACAATATCATTTTGAAAACTGGAAAGAGTTGAGGCCCTTTTCGAGGAGCATGGCAGTAAATGGGTATGCAGTTATCTATGTTGGTCATGGATCCCAGCCCCGTTATACAATTCCTGAAGCGATCGTTGATATACAAAAAGCAGTAAGGTTCATCAGGTTCAGTGCTAAAGAATATAATATCGATCCCGAAAAGATCGGTGTATATGGAAGTTCATCCGGGGGGCATCTTGCATTGTGCGTGGGGATGATGGATGGTAAAGGTGATCCGAATGCAGAAGATATGGTGGAGCGTCAATCCAGTAAAGTGAATGCGGATGTTTGCCTGGCCCCGCCATCCGACTTCATGAATTACCGGTTTGATGGAGATAATGTGATGTATAATGGCATGTTGCAGATGTATAAGCAAACTGCTCCGGCTTTTGATTTCAATACCTG
>JAHEFC010000531.1 GCA_024640385.1 Sphingobacteriales bacterium | reverse complement strand
GGCGGGATTTTTTATTGTTCCCCGTCATGTTTTAGGTAAAGGACACATTGCTCCAAGTGATAAACTGAATATCGCAGCCATCGGAGCGGGAGGTAAAGGAAATTCAGATCTGAACAATGCATTCAACAAAGGCGCCAACAATGTAGTGGCTATTGCTGATGTGGACTGGAACCAGGCCAAATCTTCAATTGAAAGATTTCCCAATGCGAAGAAATATCACGATTTCCGTGAAATGCTGGACCAGTCGGGGAAAGACATCGATGCAGTGACCATTTCAACACCGGATCATTTCCATGCGTATGCTGCCATGGCCTGTATGCAATTGGGCAAGCACGTATATGTGCAGAAACCACTTACCCATAATATTGCCGAAGCGCGCATGCTCACCGAAGCTGCCAGGAAATACAAAGTGGTTACGCAGATGGGCAACCAGGGTTCTTCCAATCCCGAGCAGAAGCAGGCCATGGAATGGTTTGATAAGGGAATGATCGGGCCGGTGCATACCGTGAACATCTGGACTAACAGGCCTGTTTGGCCCCAGGGTATTCCTGTACCTACAGATAAGCCTGCACTGCCGGCTTCCATGACTTCGAAAGAGTGGGATACCTGGATAGGGCCTGCTGATTTTGTTGACTATCATCCGCTGTATCATCCTTTCAAATGGAGGGGCTGGTGGAATTTCGGCACCGGTGCATTGGGCGACATCGGATGCCATACCATTGATTCTCCATTCAGAATTTTGGGACTTGGATATCCAACAGAAGTGGAATGCAGTGTAGGTGCAGTGTTCATCAAAGACTGGAACCCGGAGTATATACCTGAAGGTTGCCCTCCATCTTCTCATGTACAGATCCAATTCCCTGCAACCAAGAAAAATAAAACACCGATGAAGATGATCTGGATGGATGGCGGTATCCGGCCCATGCATCCTGACCTGATCCCCGCCAGTGAAGCGATCAGCAACGACGGCGGCCAGAACGGCATCATCTTACATGGTACAAAAGGATTGATGACCATAGGTATGTATGGACAGAATCCGAAACTATATCTGAATAACGGATCCAAGATAGAAATGCCGAAGCCAGCAACACCAGCGGCTCCAACTCTTCCAGAATACGGGCACCAGGTATCCTGGACCGAAGCCTGCAAAGCCGGATTTAACAGCAAACAGCATAAAGAGCTGACTTCATCTTTTGATTATTCAGGACCCTTGACAGAAACAGTGCTGATGGGCAACCTGGCGATCAGGAGTTATATGCTCCGCAAACAAAGAGATGGTGGCCGGCAGGGCTATGATTTCTATGGCAGGATGAAACTGCTTTGGGATGGCGCGAATATGAAGATCACGAATTTCCCAGATGCGAATCAGTTTGTAACAAGGAATTATCGAAGCGGGTGGGAAGTAAAAAAATAAAGCGCTAAAGAGGCGGAGAGTCAGAATGCTGACTCTCTGACTCTTTGACTCTCTGGCTCTCTAAACCAGGATTGCTTTTGCATAGGCAACGCATTTACTGACCTCTTTAACCGCATCGGATCCCTGCGGGATATCGTACTCCAGCTCAATAGAGACCGGGATCTTGTATTTCTTCTTCTTCAACAACATCAGGATATCCTTGATCGGTGTATCGCCTTTACCCCACTCAACATTCTGCCCACCGTTTTCTTTTGTTTTTCTGTCTTTCAAATGCATGGAGGTGATCCTGTTGTGCTTAGCTTCGATCAGTGCGAGCAATGATGCTGTAGTATTGTTTCCACCAGCAGCGATATAGTGCCCGCAATCCAGGTTCATGGAATTATAAGGCGATTGTGCCAGGGCTTCATCCCACAATGTATCTGTGGCCTGTGTATGGGCATGATATCCCACATATACTTTATGCTTTGATCCAAAATCTCCGAGTCGTTTTGATTGCGCAGCCTTGGCGGGAAGTTCCACGGTAACAGATGTTGCGCCTAATGCTTTAGCCGCCTTCATCGCATATTCTATTTCGGCATCTGAATTATTTTCTCCCAACGCATTGGGTTTGTAAGCGTACACAGAAATCCCTGCTTTGTCTAATAGTTTCTTCAGCTCAACAAATTTCTCCATCGATACGGTTTCCCTCCAGGCTTTAGCCTTCTGGTTTCTTTCCCGCATGGCAGCTCTTTGTTCATCGGTGAAAACCATTTGCTGTCCGGGAGGTGGAGGCGCCATGGGTGGCATCAAACCCGCAGGACTTCCCGCCCAGGCTTCCGCGGCATCGCCCATTAATTCTATTGCAGAAATTCCACATTGTGTGCAGTATTTGACAATGTCTTCAATAGACCCCGGCATGCTGCGGAATGAATAAGTGATGGTGCCGATCTGCACACCGCCAAAAACGGAATTTGGCTTAGGCTGAAACGCAAGCAGGTCGCGGGTCAGAAGCAGGCTGGTTCCTGCGAGTGCAGATTGGAGAAGGAATTGCCTCCGGGAAGTTGGTTGAGCCATGGGAAGTGGTTTATTTCTTAGATGTCAATTTAGCACAAATCCTTTTTGGTAATGTTGTAAAATGAAATAGGGCATTTGAATGTGTTTTTGAATCACAAAACA
>JAHEFC010000216.1 GCA_024640385.1 Sphingobacteriales bacterium | reverse complement strand
TCCAATGAAGGATCCGCCCAAACCAAACACAGTTTTTCACTTTCGCCTTCTGCTTTTTTATTGGATGGGAAGCCATTCCAGGTCATCAGCGGTGAACTGCATCCGGCCCGTATTCCGAAAGAGTACTGGCGGCAT
This sequence comes from Sphingobacteriales bacterium, assembly GCA_024640385.1. Classification (GTDB taxonomy): domain Bacteria; phylum Bacteroidota; class Bacteroidia; order Chitinophagales; family Chitinophagaceae; genus Pollutibacter. The sequence goes on along the minus strand of JAHEFC010000216.1, from coordinate 6,658 downwards.
CGGATCCAGATGGCCAAGGCCATGGGCTGCAATACCATTGCCATATATGTGTTCTGGAATTATCATGAAACAGAGCAGGGGAAATTTGACTTCACTTCGGATAATAAAAATCTTTCTGATTTCATCAAAATATGTAAGGAAGAAAACATGTGGGTGATGCTGCGCCCGGGACCTTATGTATGCGCCGAATGGGAATGGGGAGGTTTGCCGCCCTACCTGTTACGTATACCCGATATCAGCGTCCGGAATATGGACAGCAGGTATATGGCAGCCGTGAAACGGTATATTGATAAATTATCGCAGGTGGTCAAACCCCATCTTATCACCAATGGCGGCAATGTGGTGATGGTGCAGATCGAGAACGAGTATGGAAGTTTTTCGAACGATCGCATCTACATGAAAACCCTGCAGAATTATTGGGTGCACAATGGCATCAATGTGCCTTTCTATACAGCGGATGGCCCAACTGCATTCATGCTGGAAGCCGGATCACTGCCCGGAGCCGCGGTGGGACTTGACTCGGGTTCCGATCCCGGTCATTTTACGCTGGCGCGGAAGATGAATCCAGGCGTTCCTGTATTCAGCAGCGAAACTTATCCTGGTTGGCTTACTCATTGGGGTGAAAAATGGGCCCGGCCCGATACCACGTCTTTGCTGAAAGAAGTCAAATTCCTGATGGACAGCAGTCTTTCTTTCAACCTTTATGTGATCCATGGCGGCACCAATTTTGGATTCACCGCCGGCGCAAATGCTTTCAGTCCTACCCAGTATCAACCTGACCTCACCAGCTATGATTATGATGCGCCCATAGATGAACAGGGCAGGGCCACACCCAAATATTTTGCCCTGCGTAATCTGATCAGCCGCTATGTAAAGAATATCCCTGAACAGCCTGCACCAATACCTGCGATAGAAATCCCGGAGATCAGGATGCAGCCCTATTCTTCGTTATGGAATAATCTTCCCAAACCCATCGCTTCAGTACAGCCCAGGCCTTTTGAGTATTATGGGCAAGACTATGGGATGATGGTATATAAAACAAAATTGATCGGGCACAAGAATGGCAAACTGACAATCTGGGAGCCGCACGATTATGCATTAGTATTCTTGAACGGGAAGTTTATAGACACTGTTTTCCGCGACGGTGGTAAATGGACAGTGGATCTTCCTAAGACAGATGTAAAAGATCCCGTGCTGGAGATTTTGGTAGAAGGCATGGGACGTATCAATTTCGCGCAATTTATGATAGACAGAAAGGGTATCACTGATCGCGTAACGCTGAATGGCATGACCCTGACAAACTGGGAGGTATATCCATTGCCTTTTGATGAAAATTATATGAAGCAGGTCAAACCATCTGGCGTAGATGAGTTGCGCAGGGGCAGTTTCTTCAAAGGCAGTTTTGAGCTGGATAGTGTTGGAGACAGTTTTTTAGACCTTAGCCAATTCAAGAAAGGCATGGTATGGGTAAATGGCCATAACCTGGGCCGGTACTGGTATATCGGGCCGCAGCAGAGGCTGTATTGTCCTGCGCCCTGGTTGAATAAAGGCAAAAATGACATTGTGGTTTTTGATCTGTTGGAGAATGAGGCAAGATCCATATTTGGTAAAAAGACATTAGAATAAAAACATTATCGTATGCGGAGGCTATTAATGATCGTTGGTCTGTTGATCAGTGTTTTAGTAAATGCACAGAACGTTGGTGAGAGGTGGACTGCTGAAAAGGCCAGGGCCTGGTATGCGAAACAGGGTTGGCTGCGGGGCTGTAATTTCCAGCCATCTTCCGCGATCAACCAGTTGGAGATGTTCCAGGCTGAAACATTTGATACCGCTACCATTAACCGTGAGTTGGGATGGGCTGAGGAACTTGGATTCAATGTGATGCGGGTGTATTTGCATCACTTATTATGGACGGCGGACAGGGAAGGTTTTAAGAAAAGGCTGAATACTTATCTTTCCATATCTCAGAAGCACGGGATCAAAACCTTATTTGTATTCTTCGACGATTGCTGGAACGATACGGCCTGGGTTGGCCGGCAACCTGAGCCGAAAAAAGGAGTGCACAATTCAGGTTGGGTGAGGGATCCGGGAACCATGGTACACAGGTATCCGGATACGGTGAAAACATTGGAAGCTTATGTGAAAGATGTGTTGAATACGTTTAAAAACGATGATCGCATCTTGTTATGGGACCTGTACAATGAGCCGGGTAACAGCGGCCAGTTTGAAAAGAGTTTTCCGTTGCTGAAGAATGTATTTAGATGGGCAAGGGAAATAAACCCATCGCAGCCCGTTTCTGCGGGATTATGGAATAATGACGAGAAGTATAGGAATTTGAATGCATTTCAGCTTTCGCAATCGGATGTGATCACCTATCATAATTACTCTGCTCTGGCGGATCATCGAAATGCCATTGATACATTGAAAAAATATGACAGACCGATGATCTGTACTGAATACATGGCCCGCAGGAACAGCAGTACTTTCCAGTCGATCATGCCTTTGTTGAAAGGAGAAAATGTTGGTGCGATCAACTGGGGATTTGTGAGCGGAAAAACCAATACCATTTTTGCCTGGGATACGCCTATAAAAGATGGCAAAGAACCTCCGGTGTGGTTTCACGATATTTTCCGCCGTGATCATTCCCCGTTCAGTGAGGAGGAGGTGAAGTTTATTAAGAAGATGACCGGGGATTAATGAGCTTGCCGGTTATTTGGGTCCTTATTGTATTGCCCACATGGGTTTCAGTTTCAGAATCTTTTTATAGACAGGGCAATCTTCAGCATGCGCCCCGGGAAGATACCCGATACTCATCAAAAATTCGTTTACAATCTCGCCACCAGTGAAGCGGAATGTCTTTTTGAACAGTTTTACCCACTCATCCTTCTTTTTAGGGTGATGAAATTCCAGCCATTTTTCAAAAGAGCCGAATTCTTTTTGTAATAGAAGAATGGTCCTCGCGTTTTCTATCGCAGCATTTATTTTTAACCTGTTGCGGATAATTCCCTGGTCTGTCATAAGACGGTCAAAGTCTTTTTCAGTGTATGCTGCAACTGTTTTTATATTGAAACTGCTGTATGCTTTCCTGAATGAAATTTCTTTTTTTAAAATAGTTTCCCAACTCAAACCAGCCTGGTTTATTTCCAGGATCAACCTGCCAAATAATTCGTTATCATTTTGAATCGGGAACCCATAATGGTTGTCGTGGTAATTTTTGTGCAATTCCTTTCTCTCACCCGACATATACTCTATATAACTGCAATAGCTCATTGTCTTAATTTATTACTGCAAAAAAAAGGAGTGCAATCATCTATTGCACTCCCTCACTAATGTTACCACACAAACCGGCCAACCCACTAACTCACTCGATTTTGGTGGTCTCGTCAGGAATCGAACCTGAATCCAGGGCTTCGGAGACCCTTATACTATCCATTGTACTACGAGACCAGAACGGGAAAATTGCTCTGCAATTTTCCCGAATGTGATGATGTGATCAATGTACAAAATGTGGTGGATCACATTCTATTTGATCAACCCACTCAGGTTGGTTGTAAAGATCTTTACCGCAATGGCGAGCAAAATTACGCCAAAAAATTTTCTTACGGCTAACAGTCCTCCGGTGCCCAGCAAACGGGCGATCTGGTTGAGCGAATGCAGCACCAGGTAAACAAACACCAGGTTGGCCAGGATGGCGAGTAAAACCAGCCATTCGTTATAGTTGGCACGCAACGAGATCACGGTTGTAAGCGTTCCTGATCCTGCGATCAACGGAAATGCAATAGGAACTACGGTACCTGAGGAAGGATTGGCATCGGACTTAAAAAACTCAACGCCCAGCACCATCTCCAGGCCCAATATAAAGATCACAATCGAACCTCCAACGGCAAATGATTTCACATCCACTCCCATCATGTTCAGGAATTTCTCACCTACCAGCAAAAAAAGGATCATGAATCCCCCTGAGATCAGGGTTGCCCTCAATTCGCGGATACCGCCCATTTTGTCTTTCAGACTGATCAGCAAAGGAATGGATCCAATGATGTCGATCACGGCAAAAAGGGTGAACGTTACTGTAAGGAATTCGTCTAAGTTAAAGTTCATAATAGATTGGCGAATTTACGGATTGGCGGATTATCGGATTAATTTAATCCGTCAATCCACCAATCCGCTAATCCGTTAATTAAATTGAAAACTTACTCCCGCCATAAAATTTACCGGCCTGGTAGTGAACCCATTGATATCTATATAATCTGCATTGAACAGGTTTTTCAGATCCAGGAAGATCCTGATCTTTTTCGAAAACCTGTATTCTCCATACAGATCGAACACCGTGTACGGGTCGAGTGTTAATGGCGCATCCATGAACCGAGGTTCAAACCTTTTTCCTGCAAATCTTGCATGGGCACTTACAAACAGTTTTTCAGTGAATTGGTAGCCGGCAAACAGGTTTAAGCTGTGCTTTGGTCTCCTGAACTGATAGTTATAACTGGTGTCGCCATCAGGAATATAGCTGAAACTGTTAGGGTCGTATGCATATTTCACCGTGTTCACCTCTCCGGTAAGATAGGTATAGTTGAACGTCAGATTCCATCGTCCTTTACGAAACATTGATTCCAGTTCAACTCCTTTATCAGTAACCTTGTTGTTGTTGAAATACCTGTAGTCTACAAAACTGTAATCGATACCATCTTTCAGTTTTCTTTCAAATAATACCACCCTGCTCTGCCATGCATTTTCCATTGCACTGAATTGCAACCCGCCTTCATAAGAAGTGGACCTTTCCGGCTTTAATGAAGGATAGCCACTGTATGCATCGTAAAGCTGGTACAGTGTTGGCGCTTTGAATGCGGTGGAAAGATTGAAGAAGAATTTCCAGTTGCCATGAACATAAGATGGATTAATAGTATAAGTCAGATTGGATCCATATAATGAATGATTGTTCAGACGCAGACCTCCTTCAAGGAAAAAACCTTTCCCCGAATTGAAATATCCTGAAGCATAAGCACTGTATATGTTGATCCTGGCTGAATCACCTGAAAGCTTATTCTCGAAAGGCCCGTAATCGCTGATCGAAAGAAAATCCTGTTCTGTTTTTTGAAACCGGGCGTCGGCTCCCGCAATAAATGAGAAATATTCATTGATCCGGGTGTTGGCATAAAGCTCTGCAAAATGACTTGTGCCCTGGTAGTCTGAGGTACTGAATTTCGAGAATCCACCAACAGATGCAGAGTCGTCCAGGTAAAATCTTTTTGTTGTATTCAGGTTGTAATTGGCTTGTAATGTTGTTTTACTGAGCTTGTAAGTCCATCCTCCGCCTGCAATGAAATTCCTGTTGTCAACAGTGTTGTCTTTATCATCTGCAAATGCATTGGCATCGAGGTCTGCTTGGTACAGATTGGCCTGGCCCATGAGTTTCCAACTCAGTTTTTCACTGAATTTCCCGTTCAGCCCAACATTGATATTATGTTGGTTCAATCCGTCTTTATCAAATCCTTCCTTGCCAGTAGTGTCGAAGGCTGATGATAATCCTGCTGTTTTCAAATACTGGTATTGCAGGTTATAATGGAAGTCTTTTTGTGAACCATTCAAACCTGCTCCCAGTTTGTATGTGCCAAAAGAGCCAGCTGCTGCGGAAGCATTGAATTGAAGGGGTGCTTGTGCCGACTTACGCGGAATGATATTGATCACACCTGCTACCGCGTCAGAGCCGTATACGGTTGACTGTCCTCCTTTCAGGATCTCCACTCTTTCCACCATATCCGGTGTAAAGAAGTTGAGGTCAAATGCAGAAGAGATGGATGATACATCATAAATGGGAACACCGTCGATGAGGATAAGGGTGTTTCCCAATCCTGCTCCCCGGGTATACACATCGATATTGGTGCCCGGGTTATTGTTTGAGCCGATAACGGTGAGTCCTGCATACTGGTTCAGGATCTCGCCCATGTTCTTGCCCGTGCTTTTTTCAAGAATGCTGCGCGGGATCACGGTAAGTACTTTTCCCGTCTGTTGTTGTTTCTGTAAAAATCTGTTGGCTGTGATCACCACATCGTCGAGGGTGGTGACGGCGCTGTCTGATTGAGAGAAACCCCATGCACTGCTGATCATGAGTGCTGTCATGAATAAACTACGCTTCATGCAATTGTTTTGGGGGATTTGGGATGCAGAGAAAGAAAACCTAGTTCTTCCGGCCGGAAAGAAAAGATAAACCAACTCTGGCTTTTCACCCGAAAGCCCAGGTTAAAAAAAATTACGAAGGCAGGTCTTCTGGCTCGTTTCTCTGCACCTTCCCGTCCCGTTTAAGGGCCAGTGGTTTTAATTGCATTCGCAAACATTTGCTTGCGGAAACTTACAGCTACGGGGATAGCGCCGGATTTTCACCGGACTTCCGAAGAAGAAGTGCTTTTTATTTTCACTTCTTCATACCGTTCGTAGCGCAAAAGTGTGATTTAACGTCTAAACCACAAAAAAGAAATTATTTACACGTTGAAAGATTGTTGATTTTCTACTACAAGGTAGGGACCTTGGAGGTACACTTTGTAATTCTCCGTGTCTCTGCGTAAAATTCGTATTTTGACCCAACGTATGGATAAAGACAAACAGGGCAGATCGTTGCTTAGCCTGTTCGACCTCACTATGATCGTGATCGGCCTGGTGA
>JAHEFC010000530.1 GCA_024640385.1 Sphingobacteriales bacterium | reverse complement strand
TCCAGGCAAAACGTGCCATAATTACCAAAGAAGTGCTGGACTATGCAAAAAAGCAAACCTCCACCAGTTCATTTATCAGGGAATACAACGATCTGCGTGAATTCGAAAAACCACGCCCGGTAACTGTTCAAACACCGGAGCAATTCCAGGCCGATCTTGTCGACAAATACAGGAAGGCTGTAGCTGAAATGGAAGCCAGTGTGAAAAAAGCTGATGCATCATTGAAACCTACGTTTGAAAAAATGGCGGAAGATGCTAAAAAACAATTGAGGGATGCAGAAGATCCGGATTATAAATACGTGGTCAACTACAGGAAGAACTATGAACAACTGGTCAAAGATGCGGAGTCAAGGAATGCAAAGAGGTTGAGTGAGTGGGAAGCCAAATACCCTGCAGATCACATGCAATTTGTAAAAATGCGCCTGGAACAGTTCCTTGACGAAACGGATGATGTCGACTTTTCAGCACAACTGATCGAAAAGAACGGGATAAAATATTTTGTCAACCAGGAATATGAAAGAAAGTCTAACAGGTGGAAAATGGCTTATCGCGCAGGAAAGGAAGTAATAGAAACAGCAAGGAATTATGTTCAGGAATGGATAAAGGAAATAAGGTAGGATTGATGTTGATGTTTGTTAGCTTAGGCTGCATGGCAAGATGCAGCCTTTTTTTATGTCATTTCCCTGCTCTTGCAGATATATAATCTTCAAACTTCATCATGCCGATCCGGGGCGCCAGCACATCTTCTTCCATCACTTCCAGGAAGAAACTCATCTTGTCAAAACTGTTGCGATCGAAGACCCGAACCAGTGGCAAGATGGACTTTATCAATCCCGCGGGTATATGTTTTATTCTTTTCTTCGGCTCAACAATCTTTTGAACAATTTCATTAAGCTCATGACGTGTATAGATTTGCTGACCACCAGCATCGATCACAACATTAGACAAACCAATCGAATCAATACCCACCCTGGCAAGATCTCCCTCGTAAATAGGATTGGTTGTATGGGTACCAGGACCGATTGTTGTAAGCATGCCTTTTCTTGCCAGTGTGATCATGTCTAAAAAAGCGCTGAATACAGCAGGTGGCCTGATGATAGCATAATCGATGCCCGATCTCATTAATTGCTCTGAGAACTTCTGGTGCACCCTGAAATATTCCAGCTGGGGATAGTGCTCGGCCTGGAACGCAGAAATATAAATGAACTTCTTAACCCCTTGCCTCAGGGCATCTTCCAGGATCATGGCATTCCCTTCCAGGTCAATGGTACGGAAACCTGGCTTGCTTCTTTCAAATGGCGAAACAGACTTGCCCATTGCCGAGATCACTATATCAAAGCCACTGGTTATCCCCTGGATCGATGCCGGGATCAATACATCAGCTATTTTGTATTGGGAAGTTATTCCAGACAATGATATGGCCTTATCCCGGGATCTCGCCACGATGGTAAGGTCATACCCCCGGGCCGCTGCTTCTTCTGCTATGGCATTTCCCACATGGCCCGTAGCTCCAAAAACCAATAGACGATTCATCTTATGCAGGATATAGCACCGGATTAAGTGGCGAATCAATGATCTCTCCCACTTTTGCACCCGGGCACCAGGTATTCCAGTCATTCACCTGGTTGTCATTCTCAGGCTGCTTCAATTTCATATCCTTATCCATATAGATCACCGTCATTACCTTACGTATCTGATCCGTTTGGTTGGGGCCAGCCCGGTGAAACACCCATCCCGAATGAAAACTCATTTCGCCTGCTTCATAAGGTTCAACCACATGCTTGAAATCCGTAACGCGCAACCTGGATTGTATCAGGATCTCACTCTCATCGCCGATCTCCAGTTCACGGCCTTCCACCACTACATGACTGCCCGCACTGAACTCCAGCGGTCCCATCTCAAACGGCGTGGCCTGCAGGGGTATCCATGCTGTCACCGATTTATCCGTCTCCAAAGGCCAGTAATACTGATCGGCATGCCAGGGCGTGAACCCTCCCCCGGCTTCTTTATATAATGCCTGGTCGTGATAAAGTCTTACCCCATCACATAGCATCAGTTCGGCGGCAGCTCGGGCTATTCTCGGGCTGAATACGAACTCCCTGATCCTTTCATCTTCCCGCCATAAATTGAATAACTGCAAAAATGCCTTACCATAGGTAGAACGCTCATTCAGCTGCCTGGTCTCCTTGTTCATTTCATTCACCTTGGCGGTGATCACATCGGCATAATATGCCAGTGTTTCTTCATTGAGCATGCCTTTCAGCTTAATGAACCTGTTCTGCTGGTAAAAATCGATCTGATCAGGGCTAAGATGATAGGGCTGGCGGAGGAATTCCCTGATGGAAGATGGCAGTAGCGACATGTTATAATGTTTGACGGTAAATATATCGCTATGAATGTACAAATGCAGAGGCATATTAAAAAGCACCAAATGCCGATTCTTTCCGCTATCAACTATATTTACGAAAACATTGCCGTTCATGCGATTTTTCAGGCCCATATTGCTTTGTATCATTACCCTATTGCCCCTTATTTCTATAGCGCAGAAAAAACCCAATGTCATCATTATTTATGCCGAC
>JAHEFC010000215.1 GCA_024640385.1 Sphingobacteriales bacterium | reverse complement strand
CACTGCAGTAATTCATTCCGGTCTGCATGCCCCGACAGACCTTTTATATTGAACACTTTTGCGCGAACAGGAACATCCTTTCCATAGATCCGGATACTGTCTTCACCATCCTGTAGCTGGCGGCCTCTTGAGCCTTCGGCCTGGTATCCTGATATCATGATCACGTTATCAGGATCCGGCAATCGATTGATGAGGTGATGCAGAACCCTTCCGCCGGTCATCATGCCGCTACTGGCAATGATGATGGTGTCGTGTTTCATATCATTCACTTTTTTTGATTCTTCAGCTGATTCTACCACAGTGAGGTATTTGCGCAAATTCATGAACGATTCATCTTCATCCAGGTCAACGCCACGGAGTTTATGATAGTCCTGGTGTTTCCGATAGAATGCTGTAGCTGAAATGGACATGGGGCTATCTACTACAACATTCACATTGGGGATCTCTTTACTGAACATGATGTTCTTGATATAGATCAGCAGGTTCTGGGTTCTTCCTATTGCAAATGCAGGTATTACCAGGTTGCCGTCTTTCTCAAAGGTTGCGTTCATCATTTCCAGGATCTCTTCACGCGGGGTGGCCATATTCACCTTGTCTCCGTAAGTAGACTCTACAAACAATATATCAGCTTCTGAAATGATATGGGGAGGATACAGGATTGGATCATTGGAGCGGCCAAGATCTCCGGAAAAAACAATTCTTTTGGTTTCATGTTCCCCTCTGATAGATAATTCAACGATGGCAGCACCAAGAATATGGCCTGCATTGAAAAAGTTGGCAGTAATGCTTTCTGTGACCTGAATGGGTTTCTCAAATATGGTGGTTTCCACATAGTCCCTGATGGTGGCTACGTCTTCAGGGGTGTATAGTGGCTGAGGATCCTCATGCTCAGAATACCCTTTCTTTTTAGCGTACCTGGCTTCCTCCACTTGTATCTTCGCAGAGTCCATGAGGATCAACTCCATCAGGTCGGCCGTAGCGCTGGTGCAATATACAGGGCCCCGAAACCCCTGGCGGAACAACCTCGGCAGATAGCCTGTATGGTCAAGATGTGCATGCGTAAGCACAACAGCGTCTATGGAAGCAGGGTCAATCGGGAAGTCTGACCAGTTAAGGTTCTGCAATTGCTTCCTGCCCTGGAACAGGCCACAGTCAAGCAATAAATTGAATTCATCGATCTGCAAAAGATATTTCGAACCCGTTACTTCGCCGGCAGCTCCCATGAACTTAACCCTGATGTTCATCTTGCAATAATTTAATGCACAAACTCATGCATTTCAAGTTATGCAAATGATGTTGCAGTATTTCTGACCTTGTTCGTTTTACAGTAAAAAAGTCTTTTTTTTGAATCAGATCATGTCGGTCATTTCAGTTCAATACAATTCCTTTTGGATTTGCATTGGGATTAGTGACTGGTGGTTTTTTCGGTGTTGGTGTTGACTTGTTGATCTGGATCACCTTGCGTATTACGTCAGCAACGGGCGCACCAATACCCAGTCTTTGTGAATTCGAGTTTGCCGGTATGGCCATCATGGTGACGGGGTCGAAGGTCATGTAATTTCCTGATCTTTTTCCATCCTGGTCCAGGGTTCCTTTGGGGACATAAACCTGGATCTTTGTACGTTGGTAGCTGCTGGGGAAATACCTGACATAGTATCCGCCATCCTGTTTATACCACTGGTCCTTTTTGTAATCGGGACGATGTATGGTGGAAGGCTGCCTTGATACCGCAATACTTTCGTAAGCTTCATACGAGCTGTTGCCCAGTTCAAACAGATCTTTCATGTTCCCCAATACAGAATTGTTCCCTGTTTCGGGTAATGACGCTGCAATGGTTTTCACAACACCCATGACGCCGCCCTGTAAGGCGAAGATCTGCTTTGAAGTGAGCAGCTGCCTGGAAGTAGATTTAACTGAAGGGGAGAGTTTATTATAATCAGATCCACTTACCACAGACCAGAGCAAAAGCTGGATATTCCTCTGGTCCAGGTCTGTCCTGTCTACCGAATTGCGTAAAACTGTTTCCACGATATCCCTTCGGTAGGCACTCAAGGGGGCCTGTGTATAGGCATCCCTGCCGGATGGATCGGGGGTTCCGGGTTGGAGGCAATAGCTGCGGAAATCGCCTTCATAATAGCCTTCCGATAAAATGATCTCACCGTCCTGGGATCTTGGAAGATCCAGTATGGAAAGGGGTTGTTGAGAAATCACCGAGGTATCCATGTTATAAGAAGTTGATTCCTTTTCAACAGGCTGGATCCTGGTGGTATCAGTTTTTGCTGCACTGTTTTTCGATGATGAAACGCATGCAGAAATGAGCATGATGACTACGATGCTGCTGAGTATATATTTTGACATAGGGTAGTTTTTAGGTGAATGATCAGTTACAAAATCTGAAATTCATTTTCAAACTAAAAGCAATGGTGGTGTAAACTGTTGTTAAGATTCGCCATGCTTTTATAATTAACGCTGAATCAATGAAAAATGTATAAAGCTGCTGTTTGTGTCAACTAAGAGCGTTTTTTTGGATCATGGAAATTGAAGTTGCTGACTATCAATGGCCCCGATGATAGTTGAAGTGATCTTCCTATCTTCCCTCCCGGTAGATGAAGAATAAAAAATACTATCCCTGGTTGCTGGTAGCGCTGTTATGGGTGATCGCCCTGCTCAATTATCTGGACAGGCAGATGATCGCCACCATGAGGCCGTCTATGCAGATAGATATTAAAGAGCTCGAGCAGGCTGCGAATTTCGGCAGGCTGATGGCCGTGTTTCTATGGGTATACGGGTTGTTAAGTGTGTTCTCGGGGATCGTGGCAGACAGGGTGAACAGGAAATGGCTGATCATAGGAAGTCTTTTCATCTGGTCTGCCGTGACCTTCGCCATGGGATATGCGAAAACATTTGATCAGCTTTACTGGCTAAGGGCATTGATGGGATTCAGTGAAGCGTTTTATATTCCGGCAGGTCTGGCCATGATCGCGGATTTTCACAGTGACAGAACCAGGTCGCTGGCGATAGGGATACATTTGACCGGTGTTTATATGGGCCAGGCTTTTGGAGGATTTGGTTCAACCATTTCGAAGATATATAGCTGGCAGCATACATTCATCCTGTTTGGCATGATCGGTGTTGTTTATGCGATATTTCTGATCTTTATTTTGAAAGATAAACAGAGACAGAGAGGAGACGCGGAGACGCAGAAGAATTTGATTCAGTTATCACCCTTTGGATTTTTTCATGGCCTGGCGAGGTTGTTGACAATATGGCCATTCTGGATCATTGTGTTGTATTTTACCATACCGAGTTTACCCGGATGGGCCATTAAGAACTGGGCTCCCACCTTGATCGCAGGCAAGCTCCATATGGACATGGCAAAGGCTGGCCCACTTACCACCATGTCAATTTCCGTCGCCTCTTTGATTGGTGTGGTATTGGGCGGATTTATTTCAGATCGGTGGGTGAGGAAGAATATCAGGGGCAGGATATTTACAGGAGCCACTGGTCTTTTTCTTACTATCCCCGCTTTGTTAATCATGGGCAATGCAACATCAATGTTCAGCATCATGGCTGCAGCCATTTGTTTTGGGCTTGGTTTCGGGATTTTCGATAGTAACAACATGCCCATCATCTGCCAGTTTGTTGATATAGATCAGCGTGCAACGGCATATGGGTTCCTGAATACGGTTGGCATCTGTTCGGGGGCGTTGATCACTGATTATTTGGGCAGGTCCACCGATGCGGGAAACCTGGCCGGTGAATTTTCGAAACTGGCCCTGGTAGTGGCGGTGGTGTTGGTGGTGCAGTTAGTGTTCTTGAGGCCTTTGATCAAAGATTCAAACTGACTAACCTGCCTGTTCTGGCGCTTTCGTAAACAGCTAATACGATGTTGACGGATTTGCGCCCTTCAACTGCATTGATCAATGGTTCTCTTCCGGTTTTTATTGCCTGCATCATATCTTCGATCTGTCGCTGGTGACCTACAATACTTAGGTCTGCAGGATTTGCTGCACCGCCGTGTTGGATCTTGTTGCCATCCATTGCATCAATGATCTGCTGATCGGCATTTTTCTTATGCAGGAATTCCCACCTGATCAGGCTGCTTTCCCTGAGCACTGCTGTGCCTTCCGTTCCCAGTATCTCTATCTGTTTTAATTCGCCGGGAAAAACTGCCGTTGTTGCTTCAATATTTCCCAGAGCGCCATTGGCAAATCTCAATACCGCAACCACCGAATCTTCCACCTCAATTCCCTTGTGCTGCCTGTTGGCGGAGAAAGCCTGCACTGAGTCCACAGGACCCATATACCATTGTAAAAGATCTACAGAATGAATGCCCTGATTCATCAGGGCACCGCCACCGTCCAAAGCCCAGGTACCGCGCCATGAGGCAGACTTGTAGTATTCAGGGCTTCTGTGCCATTTAACATAGGCATCTCCCAATACCAGGGTTCCGAACCTATTTTCGTCCACAGCATTTTTCATTTGAATACTTGCTTCATAAAACCTGGACGGGAAAATAACTCCTGTTTTCACGCAGGCTTTTTGTGCCGCTTCAATGATCCGGTCACATTTTTCAAGTGTGACCTCCAGTGGTTTTTCTATGAGACAATGTTTTCCTGCGACTATGGATTTTAAGGCAGGCTCAAGATGCAAGCCGGAGGGGGTGCAAATGCAGACAATATCAATATCCGGACTGGCCAGCATCTCCTCCAGTGTCCCGTATGCTTTGCAGCCATATTTTGCAGCAAAAAGATCAGCTTTTCCTTTATGAATGTTGTAGACGCCGCTGAGATTTGCACCAGGTATGACGTCGATGGCCTGGGCATGTATATGTGAGATCAAGCCGGTACCTATGATCCCAAAACCAAATTCCTGCTTCATGTTTGATCGAGGTTATTGCAGGAAGAATTTACTTAATATTTCTTCAATTGGAATGCGGGTTGACCAGTTGGTAGGAAACGAGATAAAATCAGATGCTGACTCTATCATGTTTATCCAGTGCACTATCCGGCTAACTTGTTAACCGGCCAGCACATCAAAAAAAAGAGGCCGTCTCAAAACGAATTGAGACGGCCTCTTTTGCTGTAGGGGGAGGAGTCGAACCTCCACGGGGACGTTAGCCGTTGCACATCGCGGCGGGAAGCAACTCCCTCCGATAAGGTGGTCAACCCCAGTCGGTGATCCTGCAGAATCACTGGCGTTATGCAATGTTTGTCCGTTGGCCCCCACCCCCGAGACAAGAGGGTATGTCTGCCAAAATTTCATCACCCCACAGTATAAAAGAACTTTCGGCTGCAATATTAAAGGATTTCAGCTTTTCATTACAAATAATTCAAGAAAAATTTTTAAAATTCAGAAATTATTCAATACATTAGCCTACTTAGTAGAAAATATTAAATAACGACTGAATAAAAGGGCATGAAATTTAATCTGGACAAACTCGATCTGCAGATCATCAGCGCCATGATGGAAGACGCTGGAATTTCCTATGCTGATCTAGGCAAGCAACTATTTGTTTCGGGCGGAACCATCCATGTCAGGATCAAAAAACTACAGGAGCTTGGAGTGGTCAAAGGTACTAAACTCAATGTTGACCTCAAGCAACTGGGTTATGATATTACCGCATTTGTTGGCATTTATCTCGAAAAAAGCTCCCTGTACGATGTAGTGGCAGAAGAACTGAAAAAAGTGCCGGAGATCATCAGGCTGAATTATACCACGGGTAACTACAGCATGTTCCTGGAGGTAGTTTGTAAAGACATTAACCAGCTCCGCTTCATCCTTCACGATACGCTGCAGCACATCAAAGGGATAGAGCGAACGGAAACATTCATTTCACTGGATGAAAGCTTCAACAGGAATGTGCAGGTGACACGATTGTTGCAGTCATGAAACTGTTGGACAATGCAAAACCTTTTTTCAGTTCTCTCATCCTGTTAATTGCACTTAATCTTATTGTAAAACCCGTTTGGGTTTTTGGAATTGACAGGCAGGTACAGAACATCACCGGGCTGGAAGCGTACGGAAATTATTTCGCCCTGCTCAACCTTTGCCTGGTTTTGCAGTTCCTGCTGGATCTGGGCATCACTCCCTATTTTTCCAGGCAACTCTCCGCTGAACCAGCAAATGCCAGGTTGCTTGCATCACAGGCCTTTTCCGTGAAATTCGTGCTCAGCATTATATATACCATTGTGATCTTTGCAGTGGCAGCCATAACTGGCGTGATGAACTGGAGCCTGCTCACCATGCTGATCCTGTTGCAGGTAGTCACTACTTTTCTTTTACTGCTAAGGGCTAATCTTTCATCTGCCCAGCAGTTCACGCAGGATGCTTGGGTATCGGTGACCGATAAATTATTTGTGATCCTGGTCGCAGGTGCCCTATTGCTGTTCCCTGGGATCAGCGGAGGGATCACCATTAATAAATTTGTGCTGATCCAGATCGGTGGGATGCTTGCGTCAGTGTTACTGGCCATATTCTTTCTATACCGCCATAAAAAAGAGATCTTATTCGTCAGGTTCCAGGCGGCAGATTCGCATATCCTGATGGCCAGCCTTCCTTTTGCACTTAATATATTCTGCATGACCACCCTGTTCAGGGCTGATGGATTCATGATCGAAAGACTTATTCCGGAAGGAGCCTATCATGCAGGCATTTATGCTTCAGCTTTTCGGTTATCCGACGCCGTTAATATGGTAGGCTTCCTGGTGGCAGGATTCCTTCTTCCATATATTTCAAAAAACTGGCCGAACAGGAACCAGGTCGGTTTTGTACTCAGGGTCTGCCGGTATTTTCTCCTGGTTCCTGCCATTGTGATCGCAAC
>JAHEFC010000214.1 GCA_024640385.1 Sphingobacteriales bacterium | reverse complement strand
GAAAATTCCAGAACGTAACCATAGATCCAACATTGAATGAACAGATGGTGGCAAGAGGACAGAGCATTTTTGATGTGAAATGCAACGCCTGCCATAAACTGACTGATGAAAAACTTGTTGACCCGGGATGGACCGGCGTAACCAAGCGCCATAGCCCGGAGTGGATCATGAATTTCGTTACCAATGTGGACGAAATGCTGAACAAAGACCCCAAGGCCCAGGCTCAGCTGGAGATATGCCTGGTCAGAATGCCCAATCAGAATCTTACCGATGAAGACGCCCGTTCGATCTACGAGTTCATGAGAAAGAACGACGGGGCCAAATAACTCCTATTAAGTATGAAAATGATTATTCACTCAAAATACCCCAACATGATCCAAAGATTGATAGTTGGAGCTTCAGCCCTCCTGATAGTGGGATTCAGCTGGACCTCCTGTAAACCCAAGGATGCGACAAGTGCAGTGAGCGGTGACGCAGCCGCCAAAGCCTATGTTGCACCTGGCAAGTACGACCAATTCTACAATTTTGTCTCCGGCGGGTTCAGCGGACAGATGTCTGTCTATGGCCTGCCTTCCGGACGCCTTTTTCGCGTAATCCCTGTTTTTTCCGTTGATCCTGAAAAGGGATATGGGTATAGCGAAGAATCCAAACCCATGCTGAATACTTCCCATGGATTTGTACCCTGGGACGACCTTCACCATACAGAGCTGTCCCAAACCAATGGTGAGCAGGATGGACGTTGGGTTTTTGGCAATGCCAATAACACCCCGAGGGTGGCACGTATAGACCTTAAAACATTCCGTACGGCAGAGATCATTGAACTACCCAACAGCGCAGGCAACCACTCCTCTCCTTTCATCACTGAAAATACAGAGTATGTTGTTGCCGGTACAAGATTCAGTGTACCCATTGGAAACAACCAGGATGTACCTATCAGTACATATAAACAGAATTTCAAAGGTACAATCAGCTTCATCAGCGTCAGTAAGGAAGGAGCTATGGATATCGCATTCCAATTGCTGCTGCCAGGTGTCAATTTTGACCTCAGCCATGCCGGTAAAGGACCCAGCCATGGCTGGTTCTTCTTCAGTTGTTATAACTCTGAGCAGGCGAACTCCCTTCTAGAGGTAAATGCATCACAGCGTGATAAGGATTTCATCCTGGCCATCAACTGGAAAAAAGCAGAGGAATACCTGAAAGCAGGAAAAGGAGAGAAAAGGTCTGTGAAGTATGCACATAATACGTACGACGAAAATGCCCACACTGCAAAATCAGAGATCAGAACTGAAGTCACTGTGCTGGATCCTGTTCTTTTGAAAGATATATGTTATTTCATCCCCTGCCCCAAATCGCCCCACGGCTGTGATGTTGATCCAACGGGTCAATACATCGTTGGTTCCGGTAAACTGGCTGCTCTGATTCCTGTTTTCTCTTTCGACAAGATAACAAAGGCCATTGCAGACAAAACATTCGATGGTGAATATGGTGGCATTCCTGTGATCAAATACGAAGCAGCGCTTCATGGCGAAGTAAAGAAGCCCGGCCTGGGCCCCTTGCACACAGAGTTCGACAGCAGGGGCAATGCTTACACCTCCTTCTTTGTATCATCAGAGATCGTAAAATGGAATGTGAAAGACCTTAAAGTGCTCGACAGGGTTCCAACATATTATTCGATAGGTCACCTTCTTGTACCCGGTGGTGACACCAGGAAACCCTGGGACAAATATGTGATCGCTTACAACAAGATCACTAAAGACAGGTATCTGCCTACAGGGCCCGAACTCGCGCAAAGTGCCCAGATCTACGACATCAGCGGTGACAAGATGCAGTTGATCCTCGACTTCCCAACCATTGGCGAACCGCACTATGCACAGGCAATACCGGCAGACCTGATCAGTAAGAATTCAACCAAGTTCTACAAGATCGAAGACAACAAGAATCCTTACGCATCAAAAGGTGAAAAAGAATCCAAAGTGGTCAGGGAAGGAAATAAAGTGCATGTCTATATGACCGCGATCCGTTCACATTTTGCACCGGATAATATCGAAGGTGTGAAATTGGGCGATGAGATATACTTCCACGTGACCAATCTTGAGCAAGACTGGGATGTACCCCATGGATTTGCAGTTAAAGGCGCCAATAATGCCGAACTGCTGATCATGCCTGGAGAAACCCAGACACTGAAATGGGTTCCGGAAGCCGTTGGTGTTTATCCAATGTATTGTACAGACTTCTGTTCAGCCTTGCACCAGGAAATGCAAGGCTACATCAGGGTTTCGGCCGCAGGCTCCAATGTACCAATTACATTCAGCCTTGGTAAAACATCCAGCGATACAACAAAAAAATAGGAGTTTAAAATCAACATAATGAATAATAAGTTACAGCCTGTTACCAGGATCCTCACATTGCTCAGTTCAATTGGACTGGTAGCAGTGCTGTTTCTTCCCATGTGGAGGATCCAATTGACCGCGCCTCAATATCCCGAGGGCCTGGCCCTTGTGATCTACCCTCATAAACTCGGTGGTGATGTGGATGTGATCAATGGCCTGAATCACTACATAGGTATGCGCACTTTGCATACCCAGGATTTTATTGAGTTCACTGTTCTTCCATATATTATCGGGGCATTTGCATTATTTGGATTTCTTACTTTACTGAGCAACCGCAAATGGTTCTATACCGTTTGGACCGTTCTCTTTGTAGCCTTCGGTATCATTGCCATGGTAGATTTTTACAGGTGGGAATATAATTATGGGCACAATCTCGATTCCACAGCTCCCATTCAGGTTCCCGGTATGGCATACCAGCCACCGCTCATCGGGTTCAAGCAATTACTGAACTTCGGGGCATATTCCATGCCCGATGCAGGCGGATGGATCTTTCTGATCGTTGGAGTTCTGCTGGCCATTTTACTCGTTTTTGAGCTTAGAAAAACAGTTAAGATCACCAGGAAGCTGGAGATCAAAACGGCTGCCACTGCTGCTCTGATGGCCATGATCGTGAGTTCATGCACTGCACAACCTGAACCGCTGAAAATGGGTGTTGATGCCTGCGATTTCTGCAAGATGACACTGACCGATCCTAAGTTTGGCGGAGAACTGATCACTAAAAAAGGAAGAATATCCCGCTTCGACGACATGCATTGCCTCACGGGCTATATGGCCATGGGGAATTTTTCAACAGCAGATCTTAAATCTGTATGGCTGGTAGATTATGCTAACCCTGGACAATTCATTGCTGCAGAAAAAGCCATCCTGCTCAAAAGTGAAAAGCTTCGCAGTCCGATGGCCGGCAATATTGCGGCTTTTTCCACCAACGAAAAAATGGAAGCCGTCAAAGCAGATTACCCGGGTGAAGTACTCGCGTGGAAAGACATATCCAAATGAAATACCTAATCCTCATAACATGTTGCCTCCTTGCTTTTCATTCACTTTCAGCCAAAGTGACCACCATTAAAGGAGAAAATGGAATTTCACTGCAGCAGGTCATCAATGATGCTGCTGCTGGTGATTCCATTATTCTTGAAGGTGGCAGATTCCAGATCGCGAGCACCATCACCATCAGTAAACCGCTGTTCCTGATTGGTAAAAACAGCCCCGTGATCGACGGTGGAAATAAATACGAGATCATGGTGATCAGCTCGGATTTCGTGATCATCCAGGGTTTGCATTTCCTCAATTCCGGAAAATCGGGATATGAAGACATAGCCGCCCTGCGCATACTCAATTCCGGAAACATACTGATCAGGGACAATTATTTTGAGAATTGTTTCTTCGGGATCTATGGTCAGCATGCCCACAATACAACCATCGCAAACAACCGATTCAAGGCCAATGGATTTGATGAAATATCATCTGCCAATGGAATTCACTGCTGGAAAAGCGATCACATGCTGATCCTCAATAACAGGATCAGTGGTCACCGCGATGGCATCTATTTCGAATTTGTAACAGAGTCGACCATTAGAGGAAATATCAGTACAAACAATGTGCGATACGGACTCCATTTTATGTTCTCACATAATAACTGGTACCTGGGAAACAGTTTTACCGATAACGGCGCAGGTGTGGCCGTGATGTACAGCAAAGGTGTACATATGCACAACAACCTCTTTGCCAGGAACTGGGGTAATGCTGCTTACGGAATTCTGATGAAAGATATTTCCGACTCCCGGGTAGAGAACAATATATTCTCCCAGAACACTGCCAGCATCTATATGGAAGGATCTAACAGGATCACCATTCGGCACAATCAATTCAAAAATAACGGCTGGGCCGTCAAAATACAGGCCAGCTGCACAGACAATATCATTAACGAGAATAATTTTTCAGGGAACACATTTGACATAGCCACCAACGGTTCCCTTCAACTCAACAATTTCACCGGCAATTATTGGGATAAGTATGAAGGATATGACCTTGACCGTGACGGGAAAGGTGATATTCCTTTCAGGCCGGTGAGCATTTTTTCAATGATCGTGGAAAGAAACCCGGCAACCCTGATGCTGTTCAGAAGTTTCATGGTGGGGCTGATGGATAAAGCTGAAAAAGTTTTTCCCGGTATAACGCCCGAAGCATTGAAAGATGATACCCCTTTCATCCGGCCCCTGGCCTTTAATCCTCCAGCATTATGATCATTGCAACCAATGTAACCAAGCAATATGGAAAACTCAAGGCCCTGGACGACGTTAGTGTGACCTGCAACAGGGGACAGAGTATTTCATTGATAGGCCCTAACGGCTCTGGTAAAACCACTTTCATAAAATGCCTGCTGGGCATGGTGGTGCCTGACAGCGGTTTCATCACATTCGACAAACAGAACATCGCCAAAGACTGGAAATACAGGCAGCACATCGGCTACATGCCACAAACCGGCAGGTATCCCGATAACATGACCATTGACCAGCTCCTTAGGATGATGAAAGACATTCGGAAACCATTCAACCCGGTATTCGACAACGAACTTTTTGAATCCTTCGATCTCGGGAAGATCAGCAATAAGAGAATGAGCAACCTGTCCGGGGGAACAAGACAGAAAGTAAGCGCCTCGCTGGCCTTCCTGTTCCAGCCTCAGGTTCTCATCCTTGATGAGCCAACTGCCGGCCTCGACCCGGTTGCATCAGAGATCCTGAAAGAAAAGATCAGGAAAGAGAAAGAAAAAGGGAAACTGATACTTATCACATCTCATATACTGAGTGATCTTGACGATATCATCACCGAAGTGATCTATCTGCAGGATGGCAGGCTTGTTTTTCACAAGTCCCTGGAGAATCTCAAAAAAGACACAGGGAAAGACAGGCTCTCAGGAGCCATTGCATCCGTTATGAGTAAAATCCAGACAAGATGAACAAGATCATTAAATACGTTATCCTGGACATCCTCAAGAACAGGATTGTAATCGGTTATGCATTACTGTTATTGTGCATGTCGCTCAGTGTGTTCAATATGGAGACGGATACTTCGAAGGGCCTCCTCAGCCTGCTGAATGTGATCCTGATCATTGTCCCGCTGGTCAGCATTATCTTTTCCACTATTTATATATACAATGCTTCAGAATTCATTGAATTACTGGTATCCCAGCCACTGAAAAGAAAAAACATCTGGCTCAGCCTGGTTGCCGGCCTGGGGCTTTCCCTGAGCCTCGCTTTTATTGGCGGATGCGTACTGCCCATTTTGATCTACAATGGAAATGGAACCGGTATCATGATCGCATCCATGGGCATCATTCTCACTGTCATTTTTGTAGCTATTGCCGCCCTGTCAGCCGTTTATACCAGGGACAAAGCCAAAGGCATTGGAGTTTCCATTCTGTTATGGTTGTTCTTCACGTTGTTGTATGATGGCCTGGTGATGTTCCTGCTGTTCCAGTTCATGGATTACCCTGTTGAAAAGGGGCTGGTAGCAGTTAGTATGCTTAACCCGGTGGACCTGTCAAGGATTATGATCCTGCTCAAGCTGGATATTTCCGCACTGATGGGCGTAACATCTGCGGTGTTCAAGTCATTCTTTGGACAGAGCTGGGGAATGATCCTGTCGATATCGGTTATGCTGCTTTGGGTGATAGTGCCCCTCTCCCTTTCTGTTAAGAAATTCAAAATCAAAAACCTCTGATGTGAAAAAGACTGATATCAGTTCGAGGAATGAGGTGATCATCCTGGTCAACAGGTTCTACGATAAGGTGAAAGCGGATGACACCATTGGATATATCTTCGAAGACATCTTTAAAGTCAACTGGGACAAACACCTGCCAGTGATGTATGATTTCTGGGAAAGCGTGCTATTCTTTACTGCCAATTATACTGGTAACCCGATGATCATTCACCGGCAGCTTAATAATGTTGTGAACTTCACACCAGAACATTTTAAGCGCTGGCTCCAGCTGTTTCATGCAACTGTAGACGAAAACTTTGATGGTGATAAGGCTGAACTGGCCAAACAACGCGCTACCAGTATAGCTACGGTGATGCAGATGAAGATCAAGGCCTGAGGCGGGAGGCGGGAGGCAAGAGGCGTGAGGTGGGAGGCGAGGGGCGAGAGGCGTGAGGTGGGAGGCGAAAGGCGAAAGGCGAAAGGCGAAAGGAAAGATTTAAAAATTTAAAAGGTTGTCCGATTGTGACAACCTTTATTATTTAAAAACCAGCCAATCTTTCCTCACGCCTCCCACCTCTCGCCTTTCGCCTCTCGCCCCTCGACTTTCTCCCCTCGCCTCTCGCTTCAAACTACATTCCCGGAAACAATGGCCTTCCGATCATTTCCCTGAAAGGCCAGGGCGTCATCAGGATAATGATCACTAATGCAGCAAGGAAATACTTGAACGCTTTCTCATAT
>JAHEFC010000014.1:17056-20137 GCA_024640385.1 Sphingobacteriales bacterium | reverse complement strand
TACGACTCAGCTTACGAGAACACTTTCCGTACGATCACCGATGGTGAGATGATCGAAGGTACTCTGGTAGGTCTGACCAAGACTGATGCCGTTATCAATATCGGCTTCAAAAGTGATGGTCTTGTTTCCCTGAACGAATTCCGCGATCTGCCCAATTTAAAACTGGGTGATCTGGTGGAAGTCATGGTAGTTGAGAAAGAAGACCGTGAAGGTCATCTGCACCTCAGCCGCAAGCAGGCCAGGATCACACGTGCCTGGGAGAGGATTGTTGAAGTTCACAAAACAGGTGAAGTTGTCAGCGGTCTTGTTACCAGCAAAACCAAGGGTGGACTTATTGTTGACATCTACGGCATGGAGACCTTCCTGCCTGGTTCACAGATCGATGTGAAGCCTGTAACTGATTACGATCAGTTCGTAGGTAAAACAATGGAGTTCAAAGTTGTGAAGATCAACGAAGCGATCAAGAACGCGGTTGTATCACACAAAGCCCTGATCGAAAGCGATATCGAAGCTCAGCGCATGGAGATCATGAGCAAGCTCGAGAAAGGCCAGGTACTGGAAGGTACTATCAAGAACATCACCGACTTCGGTGCGTTCCTTGATCTGGGCGGTGTTGACGGTCTATTGTACATCACTGACATCAGCTGGGGAAGGATCAACCATCCTGCAGAGGTATTGAAACTCGACCAGAAGCTGAATGTTGTTGTACTTGATTTTGATGATGAAAAACGCAGGATCAGCCTGGGTCTGAAACAGCTCACCCCGCATCCATGGGATACCTTACCTGAAACTCTGCACGAAGGTGCATTGGTGAAAGGTAAAGTGGTGAACATTGAAGACTACGGTGCATTCCTTGAAATATTCCCTGGTGTGGAAGGTCTCGTTCACGTTAGCGAGATCACCTGGGCAAATACTCCGATCAATGCGAAGGAATTTTTCAAGTTGGGCGATGAGTACGAAGCAAAGGTGGTAACACTGGATAAAGAAAGCCGTAAGATGAGTCTTTCGATCAAACAACTTACTTCTGATCCATGGAATGAGATCGAGAATAAGTATCCAACTGAAAGCCGTCATAAAGGCGTAGTTAAGAACATCACTCCTTATGGTGTATTCGTTGAACTGGAACCAGGTATCGGCGGTATGATCCACATCAGTGACCTGAGCTGGCTGAAGAGATTCAACCATCCTTCTGAGTACACTAAAGTGGGAGCAACCATCGATGTGGCCATCCTGAACATCGACAAAGAGAATCGTAAACTGCAGCTTGGACACAAGCAGCTGGAAGAAGATCCCTGGAATACACTGCAGGAAACTTTCGCTATCGGAACTGTACATGAAGGAACAGTTTCCCGTAAAGATGACAAAGGTGCAACCATCCAGCTTCCGTACGGACTGGAAGGATTCTGCCCCGGCCGTCACCTGGTAAGGGAAGATGGAACTCCTGTACTGGTTGAGCAAACGCTTCCATTCGTAGTGATCGAGTTCGATCGCAACGAAAAACGTATCGTGGTAAGTCATGCCAGGATATGGGAGCAGGCTAAAGCTGACGAGAAAGAAGCAGTTGTGAAAGAGAAGAAAGTTGAAGCAGCTAAAACCAAGAAGGCAGTGAAAGAAGTTCAAAGCAAAGTTGAGAAGACCACCCTTGGTGATCTTGGAGTACTTGCCGAACTGAAGAAGAAGATGGAAGAGGGTGGAACTGAGGAAGCTCAGTAATCATTCCCCGTATAAAAAATTAGGCCTCCGATTTTCGGGGGCCTTTTTTTTGCAGGTTGCTGATAGCAGGTTGCAGGTAACAGGTTGCAGGTTGCATAAAATTTGTTTCTGGATCCGGAATCCGTAATTCGGAATCCGGAATAAAATATCACTGAATTTGCAATGAAAACCTGTTTAGATCGAAATCTTCAAGCGAGTGCAGAAGCAGGTCTGCAGCCTGAAATCTGGGTTCATTCCTGAAGGCCGGCATGGGGACCACTACACATTTCATCCTTGCCGCTTTGGCGGCAATCATTCCGTGAAAAGAATCTTCAAAGCAAACACAGGTCACTGGTTCAACACCTAACGCCAACGCACAGTCGATATAGACCTGCGGATGGGGTTTACCGTGGATAAGGTTTTCAGCTGAACTGAAAACAGAAAAATATTCCCGGATACCCAATTTGTCTACAACCACATCGATCAGTCTCGTTGGGGAAGACGTAGCCAGCCCGATCTTAAGGCCATTTGACCTGATCTGTTCCAGCACCCTTAGCACGCCCGGCATGGCCTCGCCCTTTATCCTGATCTTCTCTACTACCACGTCATTGATCCTGCTCACGGCATCCGGAGCCAGAGACTTGTCTATATTATACCTGGAAAACCAGTTGTCTACGAATTCTTTTGTCCTCAGGCCTATGGAACTGGCATATAACTCGGGTGTCAGGTCGATTCCCAAAGGGTCGAACACTTCAACCGCGGCCTCGTACCATAGTGGCTCTGAATCGATCAGCAGGCCATCCATGTCAAAGATAGCGGAACGGATATCTGTCATATATGCGTTTTAAGAAACGCAAATATAGCAGGATGTATTTAAGGTTGCAGGTTCCGGGTTGCAGGTTGCAGGGAATTATATTGCAACCTGGAACCTGGAACCTGGAACCCGGAACCTGGAACCTGGAACCTGGAACCTGCAACCTGCAACCTGCTGTATATTTTCCCTATATTGCAACAGATTGTTTGCAAACCCTGATTCATGAGTTCATTTATAGAACAATTGAAAGATTTAAGGCCTGTAAGGAAACTCGTTTATGCTGTAGTAGGCGCTGCATCATACCCGGGCCTGGCCATGATCAACAAGATCAGCATCACCGGTACCGAACACCTCAGGGATCTTCCAAAAAACAACGTCCTGTTTGTCTCCAACCACCAGACCTATTTTGCAGATGTGATCACTTTCCTGCACATTTTCTGTGCAGTTAAATGGCGAAAGGAGAACAAACTGGGCATACCTTTTTATCTTCTGAATCCCTTCACTAACGTATATTATGTTGCTGCAGAAGAAACAATGAAAGGCAGCTTCATTAGCAGGATATTTTCTCTTGCAGG